>NZ_JBEZZB010000009.1:0-103452 GCF_040638955.1 Actinoplanes sp. NPDC024001 | reverse complement strand
CTACGAGACGGGCACCAGCCTCGCCCCGCTACCCGCCCTCAAGGTAGCGTGAAGATCAACTCATCGACCCTGTCCGTCGAATCGGGTCAAGCCCAGGTGAGGGCGCTGGCGAGGTTGGGGAAGAAGGCGGGGTTGTCAGTGCTGAGCTTGCGGCAAATGCCGACAGCTTCTTCGGTGGGTGTGATGGCGTCGGTGAGGCGTCCGACTTCGCTGTAGCGGATGCCGAGGTTGTTGAGGGCACCTGCGAGGTTGGGGAGAAAGGCGGGGTTGTCGGTGCTGAGCTTGCGTCGTAGAGCTACGGCTTCTTCGGTAGGTGCGATGGCGTCGGTAAGGCGTCCGATTCCGCTGTAGTGGCTGCCGAGGTTGTTGAGGACCATGGCGAGGTTGGGGAGGAAGGCGGGGTTGTCAGCGGTGAGCTTGCGGTAAATCGCAAGGGCTTCTTCGGTGGGTGTGATGGCGTCGGTGAGGCGTCCGACTTCGCTGTAGCGGATGCTTAGGTTGCTGAGGGTGCCCGCGAGGTCGGGGAGGAAGGCGGCATTGTCTGTGCCGAGTTGGCGGTAAATGCCGACTGCTTCTTCGGTGGGTGTGATGGCCTCGGTGAGGCGTCCGACTTCGCTGTAGCTGACGCCGAGGTTGTTGAGGGCGCCCGCGAGGTCGGGGAGAAAGGCGGGGTTGTCGGTGCTGAGCTTGCGTCGTAGAGCTACGGCTTCTTCGGTGGGCGTGATGGCGTCGGCGCGGCGTCCCACTTCGCTGTAGCGGCTACCGAGGTTGGTGAGGGCCATGGCGAGGTCAGGGAAGAACGCGGGGTTGTCAGCGCTGAGCTTGCGGCAAATGCCGACTGCTTCTTCGGTGGGTGTGATGGCGTCGGTGCGGCGTCCGACGTCGCTGTAGCGGATGCCGAGGTTGTTGAGGGCCCCAGCGAGGTCGGGGAAGTATGCGGGGTTGTCGATGCTGAGCTTGCGTCGTAGAGCTACGGCTTCTTCGGTAGGTGCGATGGCCTCGGTGAGGCGTCCGATGCCGTTGTAGTTGACGCCGAGGTTGTTGAGGGCGCTGGCGAGGTTGGGGAGGTATGCGGGGTTATCGGTGCTGAGCTTGCGATAGATACCGACTGCTTCTTCGGTGGGTGTGATGGCGTCGGTGAGGCGTCCGATGCCGTTGTAGTTGACGCCGAGGTTGTTGAGGGCGCCCGCGAGGGTGGGGAGGATTGCGGGGTTGTCGGTGCTGAGCTTGCGATAGATACCGACGGCTTCCTCGATAGGTGCAACGGCTAGCTGGCGAAGGCCCCATTCGTTGAGCCGTCCTGAGATGACGACGCCCGACGAAGCGACGTCGGCGGTCACAGTTCCATCGATTGCTGCAAGATCTCGCAGGATGTCTAGGCCATCCAACCCAGCGTCGATGCTGTGGCGCCAGAGGTGCCGCCGGCGGTATGCGGATGTATCCAAGCGGCGCTCGCTCGTGACACTGGCGAGGTGCAGAGCGGCGAGGGCAACCATGATCGCAGGGGCCTTCGGGTCGAACACCGCTTTAGGGCTGGGGCAGAACGAGGGTCGGAGATGATCGGCCAAGCTTTGGTGGGCGAGTCGGTATACTGCGGTCCCGTCCTCACCGTCCTGCACGATGTAGCGGCCGAGGTGATTCAGCACCCAGCTCACGTCTTCTCGACTGGCAGCGGCATCCACGTTGGCGATCGCCAGCCACTCGTCTTCCGGTAGGCCGGCGCCATAGCCGCGAGTCAGAGCCACGAGCAGCGTCCGGGCCAGCTGCGAATTCCGCCGTTGTTCCGGCGCCTCGATGCCCGCGATGTCCCTGTCGAACGCCTGCGCCACCGAGAAGGCGATCTCCTCCTGCCATCCGGCCTTGGCGGTGTCGATCGGAGCGGCCAACAACTGATCGATGATCAGCCTGCCGAGAAGGAACGGCGACTCTTCGACGGCGCTGCCCGCCGCAACCCGGTCTGCGACCGCCGTCGGTTCCATCACCTGGCGGGCGGCGGGCTGGTCCAACCGCCTCGCCACGTAATCTCGCAGGTCGCCGCGAGTGCGTTCCTGCGCTTCTGGGGTGTCGAGGTCGATGGCGGGTCCGGTCGGGCTGAGCTTGGATACAAGCCGCGTGTCCCCTTCCGGCCCCGGGATGTCGCGCGTGGAAACCACTAGGACGGAGTGCTCGGCCAGCTGCACCAGATGCTCGGCGATCTTGAATGCCTCGCCGCGTGCCTCGTCAAGGCCGTCGACCACGATCACGGGCGGCGGCGCACCGTCTCTAACTACTCGCTGAAGATGCCCGACCAGCTCTGCTGCATTTCGTGGATTTTCCTGCGCCTCCAGGACACCCTGACCGATCAGCTGACCGGAGATCTGGGCGGCGACCTGGTCGGTGGCCAGTCCTCGGGCATGGACATTCGCATGGACCGAGCCCTCATCGGGATTCTCGTGCTCCCACCGGTCTCCGCTAGCGAAGAGCCGCTGGCGTTCTTCGCGGTTGGCCAGGCTGACCACCCGGCCGGTGATCGCGGACTTGCCGGTGCCTGCCGACCCGGTGATCACATACATCCCGGGCTGACCCGCGCGAATCCACGACACCACCTGGTTGACCTCGAGAGTGCGGCCGGTGAACCAGGAGCGCTCGTCCTCCAGCGGCCCACCACGTGCCGCCCGCAGAAGATGTTCCACCACCTGCTCCGGGGCGCCCGGGTCGTAGCGCGGATTGCGGAACATCCACCAGGCGCTGCCCCGGCTCTGAAACTGAGGTGTCTGACGGTCGCTGGCCCACTCCTTGATCAACGCGTCGCACAGGTCGTCACCGCGGATCCGGCTGTTGTGCACGGACCAGCGCAACCGCAGCATCGGATCGGTAGGCCCCTTGTCGAGCAGGGGTCGCAGGCGCTGCCCGAGCAGCCCGTCCTGGGCGGTCTCGATGCCCATACAGGAGGCCAGCACACCGACCCACATATGCCGGTTCTCCTGCGGCAGATCTTCGAGGACCTTCACGGCCACCGCACCGGCGTCCAGCGCGTCCCCGGAGTGGCAGGTGTCCAGGATCAGCAGGAGCTGGCTCGCGCCGGACTCCGCGCAGTAGCTGGCGACGTCGGTCGCGTTGATACCCGCGGTCGGCCCGGTGCGGCTGTTGCCGGCCAGCACCCGCAGCCCTGACGGCGAGCCGATCCCGTGCCCGGCCCAGAGCACCACCAGCTCTTCACCCTGCGCCGTGCCTTCGAGCTCCTGCAGACGGTCGCGCGCGACACCCTCGGTCGGGTTCTCCAGCGACGAGCACGTGAAGCCCTCACCCAGCAGCTCGGCGAACGCGGCGATGTCGGACACCGCATGGCGAAGGTCGCGATGGTGCTGGTACTTGTCGACCCCGATACCGAAGAACCGCCCCACCGACCCGTCCCTCCGCTGGCACGCCGCTGAGCCGCGCCGAACCTACACCTGCCGCGCACCTTCCACATTGACCGGAAATCGACAGCCCGGCATCACCGAGACGGCGGGAAAATCCCGTTTGACGAGGGCGGCAGCATGATTCTGTGCGCACCTTCCAGGACTTGATCGACGAGGCAGCCAACGCCGACGTCAGCGGCTGGGACTTCAGCTGGCTCGACGGCCGGGCCACCGAGGAGCGCCCACCCTGGGGCTATGCCAAGCTGCTCGCCGACCGCCTCAGCAGGGCCGAGTACGCGCTCGACCTCGACACCGGCGGCGGCGAGATCATCGCCGAGGCCCCGGCGCTGCCACCCCGCATGGTCGTCACCGAGGGCTGGCCACCGAACGCGGAACGCGCCCGCCGCCTGCTCGGCCCCCGCAACGTCGAGGTCGTCGAGGTCGAGCAGGGCGCCCGCCTGCCCTTCGCCGACGGCACCTTCGACCTGGTGACCAGCCGGCACCCGGTGGCCCCGCCCTGGACCGAGATCGCCCGCGTGCTCCAGGGAGGCGGCACCTACTTCGCACAGCACGTCGGCCCCGCGTCCGCGTACGAACTGATTGAAGTCTTCCTCGGACCGCTCTCGCGGGAGAACCTCGACCGGCACCCGGATGGCGAGGTCGCAGCGGCGCAAGCCGCGGGCCTGGAGATCGTCGACCTGCGCACCGCGCGCTGCCGGATGGAGTTCCGCGACGTCGGCGCGATCGTCTACATCCTGCGCAAATGCGTCTGGTGGGTGCCCGATTTCAGCGTCGGCCGTTACCGCGACCACCTGGAACGCCTCGACCGGCGGATTCGCGCGGACGGCCCCTTCGTCGCGCACTCCACCCGCACGCTGATCGAGGCGGTTCTGCCGGACGTTCCGCATGGTCTGCCGCCGCGAACCCCGGTTGCATGAGGTCACGGCGGCGCCGCACCGGGCGCCGCCAAGGGGAGAGGAACCTCATGGGCTTCATCGCGACCGCCGACGGCGCGGAGATCTTCTACAAGGACTGGGGCGCTGGGCGTCCGGTGGTGCTCAGCCACGGCTGGCCGCTGAACTCGGACAGCTGGGAGGCACAGGCGCTGTTCCTGGCCGACAACGGCTATCGGGTGATCGCGCACGACCGGCGCGGCCACGGGCGGTCGACGCAGACCTGGCACGGCAACGAGATGGACACCTACGCCGACGACCTGGCGGCGCTGGCCGGTGCGCTGGACCTGCGGGACGCCACGTTCGTCGGGTTCTCCACCGGTGGCGGCGAGGTGGCCCGCTACATCGGGCGGCACGGCACGGCCCGGGTGGCGCAGGCAGTGCTGGTGTCGGCGGTGCCGCCGTTCATGGTGCGCACCGGCGACAACCCGGACGGGGTGCCGGTCGAGGTGTTCGACGGGATCCGGGCCGGGTCGCTGGCGGACCGGTCGCAGCTCTACCAGACCCTCGCGGACGGGCCGTTCTTCGGCAACAACCGGCCCGGCGCGCAGGTGTCGCAGGGCATCCGGGACGCGTTCTGGCTGCAGAGCATGGCGTCCGGGCACCGCAACGCGTACGAGTGCATCGCCGCCTTCTCCGCCACCGACTTCCGCGACGACCTGGCCCGGTTCGACGTGCCGACGCTGGTGATCCACGGCGACGACGACCAGGTGGTGCCGTTCGAGGTGGGCGGCAAGGCGTCCGCCGAGCGGATCAAGGGGGCGCGGCTGATCGTCTACCCGGGCGCACCGCACGGCATCACCGACACGCACAAGGAGCAGCTCGGGCGTGACCTGCTCGACTTCCTGAACGAGTTCGGCGGGTGAGCGACCGGGCCCGGCACCGTCGTGGTGCCGGGCCCGTCGCTGTTACGCCGCCGGACGGTAGCCGGCCGGGCGGCTGGTGAACGTGCCCCGCCCGTGGGTCCGGCTGCGCAGCCTCGTCGCGTAGCCGAACAACTCGGCCAGCGGCACGATCGCCGTGACCGCCCGTACGCCGGAGTCCGTCACCTGACCGCGCCGCGCGGCGAGGTCGCCGAGCACCGCGCCGAGCGCGTCCGAGGGCGCGCTCACGGTGACCTCCGCGACCGGTTCGAGCAGCTCCAGCGTGGCCGCGTGCAACGCGGCCCGCAGGCCGAACCGCCCGGCCGCCCGGAACGCCATCTCCGACGAGTCCTTCACGTGCGTCTGACCGTCGGTGAGGGTGACCCGCAGGCCGACCACCGGGTGACCGCCGAGCGGACCGTCCGCGAGTGCCTCCCGGCAGCCGGCCTCGACCGCCCGGACGAACTCGGCCGGCACCCGCCCACCGGTCACCGTCGAGGCGAACGCGAAGCCGGTGCCGTCGAGCGGCTCGACGTCCAGCACGACGTGCGCGAACTGGCCCGCGCCGCCGTCCTGTTTGGCGTGCCGGTGGACGAATCCGGTCACCCCGGACACGACCGTCTCGCGCAACGCCACCCGTGGCGCACCGGTCGTCACGTGCAGGCCGGTCGCCTGGCGCAGTTTCTCCACGGCCACCTCCAGGTGCAGCTCACCGAGGCCGGACAGCAGTGTCTGCCCGGTTTCGGCGTCGGTGCGTACGGTCAAGGACGGATCTTCCTCGACCAGCGCGGCGAGCGCGCCCGGCAGGCGCTGCGCGTCGGCGCGCGTGCGCGCCTCGACCGCGACCGAGACCAGCGGCTCGGCCGCCTGCGGCGCCTCCAGCAGCACGGGATGCTGCCGGGTGGAGAGCGTGGTGCCGGCCCGCGCGCCCTTCACGCCGGCGACGGCGACGATGTCGCCGGCGACCGCCCGGTCGATGTCGGTGTGCCGGTCGGCCTGCACCCGCAGGATGCGGGCGATGCGTTCGGTACGGCCGGCGCCCGCGTCCCACACGGTGTCTCCCTTCGTGATCGTGCCGTCGTAGACGCGCAGGTAGGTGAGGCGTTCCCGCCGTTTGAACACCAGCGCGGCGAGGTGGTCGTCCGGGTTCCCGGCGGGGCCGGGCAGGTAGTCGACGACCGCGTCGAGCAGTTGTTCCACGCCGACGTTGCGGTAGGCGGAGCCGCACAGAACGACGACGGCCTCTCCGTTGAGCGTGAGATCGCGTAGCGCCGCTCGCAGGGTGCTGTCCGAAATGTCGCCCAATTCCTCCAGTGCGGCCGGATGCAGTTCGGCGACCGCCTCCTCCAGGCGGCGCCGGGCCCGCGCGGCCTCCGGCGGAGGATCGTTGACCAGGTCGATGACGGCGTCGCTGCCGATCGGCATCTGCACGACCAGCGGGACGACCTCCAGCTTCTCCCGGATCGAGGCCACCGCCGCGTCCAGGTCGGCGCCCGGGCGGTCCAGCTTGTTGACGAAGGCGATCCGCGGCACCCGGTAGCGGTCCGCCTTACGCCACACCGCCTCCGACTGCGGCTCCACCCCGGCGACCCCGTCGAAGACCGCGACCGCGCCGTCGAGGACACGCAGCGAGCGCTCCACCTCGTCGGAGAAGTCGACGTGCCCCGGCGTGTCGATCAGGTTCAGCCGGTGGTCGTTCCACTCGCAGCTGACCGCCGCGGCGAAGATCGTGATGCCCCGGTCGCGCTCCTGCGGATCGAAGTCGGTGACGGTGTTGCCGTCGTCCACCCGCCCGGTCTTGTAGGTGGCGCCGGTGGCGAACAGGATCCGCTCGGTCAGGGTGGTCTTGCCGGCGTCGACGTGCGCGAGGATGCCGATGTTGCGGATATGCATTGCTGTTCTCTTCGTGTCGAGAGTGATCGGTGGACGGCGCCCACCCGACCGCGGTGATGCTCGGCGGTCAGGAACGTCCAGCCCCGGTGGCGCGGCCGGAGCCGGGCACACCAGACACGAGGATCAGCTCGAAACGCGACGCGGGGATGACGACGGCGGTGCGGTAACGCACGGCGGTCTCCCCTCTGCTCGCTGATGTCGCCGCAGACGATACGAATGCCCGGGCGGCGGTGTCGATCGATTTACCGCACGCTGGTGGGGTGACGGTCGCGCTCGTACTGCTGGTGATGGCCGCGGTCCGCGTCTGGAACCACCGCGGGCCGCGCTGGGCGCAGCCCGTCACCGGGCCGCCGGCGGCGGCCCTGCTGGTCGCGCTCTCCGGCCTCACTCCCGCCGAGGCCGGGGTCGTTCTCTCCGGTCTGGGGTACGCCCTCAGCGGCGTCACCGTCATCGCGGCCGGCTACGGGCTGGCGTTGCTGATCCCGCCGGCCCGCCGGGCTCTGGCCGCCGCGGAGTACCCACGACCGGTCTTCACCGCGCTGGTCGCCGTGCCGCTGGCCACCGTGACCTTCGAGGAGGTGGCCTTTCGCGGTGTGCTGTGGACCCTGATCGCCCGGGACCACGGGCCACTCTGGGCGACCGCTGTCACCGCGGTGGTCTTCGGTCTCTGGCACTGGGGCACGCCCGGCGCGGTGGCCTTCACGACGCTGGCGGGCGTCGCCCTGGGTGGCCTGCGCCACATCGGCGGGGGCGTGCTCGCCCCCTACGCGGTGCACTGGGCGGCCAATGGCCTGGGAGTTCTCGCCTCCGCCCTGGTCTCGCGTCCGCGGCCTCCGTCGTAGGCGTCCGCGCCTCCGTCGTAAAAGGGGAGGTGGAGATGGAGACGCATGGTTACGCTCACGGCGTGCATCCTGGGCGGTCGCCTGGGTGCGTTACATCGCATCGTGCCGCGTGCAGTCCGTGCGCGGCCGCTTGGCGTTTCCCGCCCAGCTTCTCAGGAGTTTCGCTGTGAGTAGTCAACCAGCGGCGCCGCCGGCCAAGCTCGACGCCGCCGTACTCAAGATCGCCGGGGTTGTCGTCCTCGGTGCGATCATGTCGATCCTCGACGTCACCGTCGTCAGTGTCGCGATTCCCACGTTCCAGAGCGAGTTCAACGCGACCTATGCCGAGGTCGCGTGGACGATGACCGGTTACACCCTGGCGCTGGCCACGGTGA
The DNA here is from genome assembly GCF_040638955.1 of Actinoplanes sp. NPDC024001. Lineage (NCBI taxonomy): Bacteria > Bacillati > Actinomycetota > Actinomycetes > Micromonosporales > Micromonosporaceae > Actinoplanes > Actinoplanes sp. NPDC024001. The sequence goes on along the minus strand of NZ_JBEZZB010000009.1, from coordinate 95,147 downwards.
TTCCGCTGACCGGTTGGGCCGCGGACCGGTTCGGGACGAAACGTCTCTACATGGCGGCCCTCGTCCTGTTCACCCTCGGCTCGGTGCTCTGCGCCACGGCTGACGACATCGGGCAGCTGGTGGCGTACCGGGTGTTGCAGGGCCTCGGCGGCGGCATGCTGATGCCGCTCGGCATGACGATCATGACCCGGGCCGCCGGCCCGGAGCGGATCGGCCGGCTGATGGCCGTGCTCGGCATCCCGATGCTGCTCGGCCCGATCGGTGGCCCGATCCTCGGCGGCTGGCTGATCGACATCGCCAGCTGGCACTGGATCTTCCTGATCAACCTGCCGATCGGCGCGGTCGCCCTGATCTACGCGTTCGTCGTGCTGCCGAAGGACACCCCGGAGCCGTCCGAGTCGTTCGACTTCCTCGGCATGCTGATGCTCTCGCCCGGCCTCGCCCTGTTCCTCTACGGCGTCTCCACGCTGCCGGAGACGGGCACGATGAGCGCCACCAAGGTGTGGCTGCCGATGCTCGTCGGTGGCCTGCTGGTGATCGGCTTCGTGCTCTACTCGTTCAAGCCGAAACACCCGCTGCTCGACCTGCGCCTGCTGCGCAACCGGAACCTGACCGTCGCGACGATCACGCTTGCCGTGTTCACCGTCGCGTTCATGGGCGCCGGCCTGCTCTTCCCGAGCTACTTCCTGCAGATCCGCGGTGAGTCGACCCTCGACGCCGGTCTGCTGATGGCCCCGCAGGGCATCGGCGCCATGGTCACCATGCCGATCGCCGGCATCCTCGCCGACAAGGTGCCGGTCGGGCGGACCGTGCCGTTCGCGCTGCTGCTCATCGCGGCCGGGTTCTTCACCTTCACCCAGGTGGGCACCGACACGTCGTACCTGATCCTGTGCGGCTCGCTCTTCGTGATGGGCCTCGGCATGGGCGGCACCATGATGCCGATCATGACCTCGGCGCTGCGGACGCTGAAGAACCACGACGTGGCCCGCGGCTCCACCCTGCTGAACATCCTGCAGCAGATCGCCGGCTCGGTCGGCACCGCCGTCATGTCGGTCATCCTGACCAGCGAGCTGAACGACTCGCCGGCCATCCCCGGCATGACGAACCCGGAGACCGGCGCTCCGATCACGGAGGCCGGCCTGGCGACCGCCGCCCAGTTCAACCCGGCGCTCGCCCAGCAGGTCCCCGACCCGAGCATCCTGGAGCGGGGTCTGCAGTTCGCGGCGGACGCGTTCGCCTCGACGTTCATGGTCGGTTTCGTGCTGACCCTGCTCACCCTGATCCCGGCGTTCTTCCTGCCGCGCAAGAAGGAGGTCTCCCACCTCCTCGACGAGGACCAGGCCGGCCGCGCCGCGGTCCCGCTGCACTGACCCACCGCACGTCCCACCCGGCCCGGTGGTGAGCTGATCAGCTCACCACCGGGCCGGCGGCGTCCGCCCTGTTGCTGCCGCACTCTCGGCCCAGCCGTCCGCGTCCGCCCGATTGCTGCTGCACTCTCGGCCCGGCCGTCCGTGTCCGCCCGATTGCTGCTGCGCTCTCGACGCAGCCGGCGGCGTCCGCTTGATTGCTGCTGCGCTTTCGGCCCAGCCGGCGGCGTCCGCCTGATTGCTGCTGCGCTTTCGGCCCAGCCGGCGGCGTCCGCCTGATTGCTGCTGCGCTTTCGGCCCAGCCGTCCGCGTCCGCCCGATTGCTGTTGTCCTCGGCCCAGCCGTCCGCGCCGCACGGTTGACCCCGGACCGGCACTGCTGCCCGGCTGCCGCCGCCTGGCGCCGGTGAGTGCGTCGACCCTTGCGCCGCGGCACGGACGGCGGCGTGCGGCTACGGTCGTGCTCATGACCATGCCGGAGCTCCTCGGATCAGGCCGGGAGGCCGACGTCTACGCACACGGCGAGGGCCGCGTCCTGCGCCGCTATCGCGACGGCGGCGACACCGCCGCCGAGGCCGAGATCATGGCTTGGGTCGCACGCTTCGATTACCCCGTCCCCCAGGTGTACGAGTCACGCGGCGCCGACCTGGTCCTGGAGCGGCTCGACGGCCCCACCCTCGCCACCGCGGCCGTGACGGGCGCGATGAGCGTCGCCGAGTCAGCGACCCTCCTCGCCGACCTGCACCGGCGCCTGCACGAGATCCCGCCCCGCCCCGGCCGTGAGCCCGGCGACCGCATCCTGCACCTGGACCTGCACCCCGAGAACGTCATGCTGACCGAGCGGGGACCGATGGTCATCGACTGGCGCAACGGCACCGAGGGCCCACCCGATCTCGACCTTGCCATCTCCGCACTGATCCTGGCCGAGGTCGCCGTCGACCCCACCCATGCCCTGGCCGAGCCGGCCGCCGCGCTGCTGGCCGAGTTCCTGCGGCAGGCCGGCGGCCACCCACTCTCCATCCTGGACCGCGCCCTCGCCCTGCGCCGCGCCCAACTCTCCGCCACCGGCGCGGAAGCCGACCGGCTGGCTGCCGCCGCCGCGTTTTTGTCATAGGTGGGTGGCACGATCGCGGCATGCCAACTCGCACGTCGTCGATCCTGCATTTCGTCGAGAAAGGCGCCGGCACCCCGGTGCTCGCCCTGCACGGGTGGACCCCCGACCACCGCCTGATGCTCGGCTGCCTGGAGCCGGTCTTCACCGCACGCCCCGGCTTCCGCCGTCTCTATCCCGACCTGCCAGGCATGGGCCGCTCGCCCGCCCCCGAGTCCATCGCCGGCTCCGACGACATGCTCGCCACCGTGCACGACTTCATCGACGACCACCTCGGCGACACCCCGTTCCTGCTGCTCGGCGAGTCCTACGGCGGCTATCTCGCCCGTGCGCTCACCCGCGACCGCCCCAGCCAGGTCCGCGGCCTCGCCCTGATCTGCCCCGTCGGCGCCGAGCTGCGGCACGAGAACCGCACCCTGCCCGACCACCAGGTCCTGCGCCGCGACCCCGGCCTGCCCGCCGTCGACGACGCCCGTTTCACCGCCGAGTTCGAGTCCATCGCCGTGGTGCAGACCCCGGAAACCCAGCGCCGCTTCCGCGACGAGATCTGGTCCGGCCTGGAGGTCGCCGACCGCACGGCGATGGCCCGCATCGCCCAGCGCCAACAGCTCACCGCGGAGCCGGAGGCAGGCGCCCCCTTCAACCGCCCAACCCTGATCCTGGCCGGCCGCCAGGACAGCATCGTCGGTTACGCCGACCAGTTCGCCTTGCTGCCGCACTACCCAAGGGCGAGCTTCGCCGTCCTGGACGTGGCCGGCCACAACCTGCAGATTGAGCAGCCCGCTCTCTTCAACGCCTTGATCAACGAATGGATCGACCGCTCCATGACCGACTGACCCAGGCCTGGTAGTCCGCCTCGCGGCCTCGCGGCCTCGCGGCCTCGCCGTCTCGCGGCCTCGCGGCCTCGCCGCCTCGCGGCCTCGCGGCCTCGCGGCCTCGCCGTCTCGCGGCCTCGCGGCCTCGCCGTCTCACGGCCTCGCCGGCCCGGCGTGGCCTTCCTGCTAGACGTCCGGACCTATCCAAGAGCGCGGCGGGGCCGATCAACCAGCACCGATCGGACGGCCACGGCGTTCCTCGGCAGGAAAGGCGGGCTGGTCAGCCGTCGATCACGCACTGAGCCGGTGGACACTGTCCATGGCAGCAGGCTGGGCGGCCAAGGCCGTCGGTCACGCACCTACTCGGCTCAGCGGTGGGGGAGGGGCGCTGTGGTGGCGGCACCACTTCGGCGAGTGCCGGCCCTGGGCGGGTGTGGGCTCATGACGCCGGCCGGCCGATGGTGACCACCCGAGTCCAGCTCGGGGGCGCCTCGGTCACGTAGCCGGTCTCCTCGTCGGCGATCGGGCGGGGGAAGAGGCCCACCACCGTGCGGCACGGGGGTGGCGTGCGCGGCCACGGGGTTTGACCGTCGGTCAGGGCGACGATCACGTCGGGGCGCGGGGTGACGCGCAGGGCGGCGGTGAAGCCGGCGCACATGTCGGTTCCGCCGCCGCCGATCAGGGAGATGCCCTCGGCTGCGCACAGCGGGGCCGTCACGTGGGCGGCGGCATCGCAGGAGATCACGGTGACCGATTCGCGGCGGCCGCCTACGGCCCGGCCGATCGCGGTCACCTCCAGCAGGGCGCTGCCCAACTCGGCGTCGCTGACGGAACCGGAGGTGTCGACTATCACGCACACCCGTGGTGGGCGCCGTCGCAGGCTTGGCAGGACCACGCCGGGCAGGCTCGACGAGCGGCGGGCCGGGCGGGCATAGGTGTAGTCGTCGCCGGTGCCGCCGGCGGACAACGCCGAGCGGACTGCCGCGCCCAGCAACGCGCGCCAGGGCTGGGGTGGGTGGAAAGCCTCCTCGGCCCAGCGCCGCCAGCCGGCGGGGACGCTTCCCGGGGATCCGGTCATGCCCTGCGCGACCCGGAACCGGATCGCGTCGCGTTCCTCCCGGGTGAGCCCGTTGGCGCCGTCCGGGCCGAGATCCCAGGGGCGTTCCTGGCCGTCGGCGCCGCTGCCGCAGTCCAGCCAGGCCCACTGCTGCGTGCCGGGGCCGAGCCGGAACCGATCCAGATATTCCTCCATGAGCAGGTCGGCGGGCAGGTTGAGCAGTCCGGGCAGGGCGGCGTCGGCGGGGCAGGGGAGCCCGTCGCCGTACGCATCGTCGTTGATCTCGAAGTCGGCGGCGATGTTCATGCGCAGGCGTTCGCCGATGCGGTCGCGGCCCTCGCGGGCCGCGTAGCGGTCGCCGCGACCGTGATGGTCGCGCAGCAGGTGGGACACCTCGTGCACCCACACCCCGGCCAGGTCCGCCAGCGGTGTCTGCGCCACGAACCGCGGGGAGACGTAGCAGCGCCAGTGCGCGTCGACGGCCATCGTCGGCGTCAGCCACGATTCCACCGGCTGCAACGCGAACAACGCGGTCGCCAGGTAGGGGCGGGCCCGCGTCGCATACAGCCGCGCCGCGAACAACTTCTCCCAGTCCAGTTCCATCCGGCCCCTGCCGCCCGGCGCCGGGCCGGATTGTCGCTTCGGGCCAGTTACGTCAGATCCGTCCCCGGGCGCTCGGGAATGATCATGGGCGGCCGGCCGGCGGTCGGACGCGGAAGGGAGGTCGCCGGTGCGGAGGTCGGTCATCGGCTCTCACCCTGGATAACGGCGGTGCGGGATCGGCCTGCGGGGAGGAGGTCGGTCATCGGCTCTCACCCTGGGTGACGGCGGCGCGGTCGGTCCGCTGGGACACGGCGGCGTGGTCGGCCCGCTGGGACAGGGTGACCGCCGAGCTGAGGCGTTCGATCGTGGCGGGGACCTCCCAGCCGTCGCGGCGCAGTTCGGCCAGAGCGGTTGCGGGGACCACCACCAGATCAGGCGCGCCGGAATCCAGGGCCCGGGCCAGGATCTGCCAGGCCGCGTCCCAGCGGGAGCGGTCCGGCTGGTTGCGGACCGCGGCCACCACGGCGTCGAGCACGGCTTGGCGCAGGTCGCCGCGGTCCGGCAGGACGGCCGATTCGGGGGCGGCCAGCAGGTCCTCCGGGTCGGGCAGGTCCAGCCGGTCCAGGGTGGCCAGCAACTCCAGGCCGGGACCGTCGCCGACGGTGCCGCGCACCAGCAGGGACAGCGCGTCGCGGGAGGCGTTCGCGGCGGTCGCGAACGCCAGCAGCCGCAACGTCATCTCCCAGCTGCGCGGGGAGGGCCAGGCGCCGCCGCGGCGGGTCTCGCTGTTCGGGAGCTTGTGCACGAGAGCGGGACGGGCGGCCAGCAGGCCGCAAACCGCGCGCCGGGCCAGGGCCACGGCCTGCGGCAGGCGGCCGGCGTCGAGCCGCGGCAGCCTCGCCCGCGGCCAGGTGCCGCCGAGGCCGCGGACCACCACGTCATGTTCGTACGCCCACTGCAGATGAACGAACCGGTTGGCCAGCGGCGCGCTGAGTTCCCAGCCGTCGGCGGCGGAGGCGCGCGGGTTCGCGGCGGCCACGATCCGGATGCCGGGCGGCAGCCGCAGGGCGCCGACGCGGCGTTCCAGCACGACCCGCAGCAAGGCCGCCTGCACCGCAGGCGGCGCGGTCGACAGCTCATCGAGAAACAGCAAACCCTTCCCGGTACGGGCAAGGCGCACCGCCCAGTCCGGAGGCGCCATCGGGACACCCTGCACCGCGGGGTCGTCGCCGACCACCGGGAGCCCGGCGAAGTCCGACGGCTCGTGCACGCTGGCGATCACCGTGGTGAGCGGCAGGTCGAGCGCGTCGGCGAGCTGGGTCAGCGCGGAGGTCTTGCCGATGCCCGGTTCACCCCAGAGCAGCACCGGCAGGTCGGCGCTGACCGCCAGGGTCAGGGCTTCGAGCTGGATGTCGGGACGCGATTCGGTTGCGGTGGCGCCGAGCAGCGCGAGCAGTTCGTCGGCGACGTCGAGGTTGCCGGGGGAGGACAGAGTCATGGTCAAGTGCGATCACCCTGGGTTTGTGAGAAGGGAGGAGAAGAAAGGCGAGGGGAGAAGGGAGGAGAAGAAAGGTGAAGAGAGAAGGGCCGAGCGGGGTCAGCGGAGCTTGGCGTGCCGCGGATGCGTCCGGCGCTCACGCCGGCGGCGGATCTCCGTCTCGTGGCGCGGCGGCCCGTACCCGGTCAGTCCCGCGCGGAACATGCCGTGGGTGAGCCGCCGGCGCGCGGCCGTCTCCCATTCGTCGTGCAGTGCGGCGCTGCGCAGCAGCGCGTCCGGCCCGAGGAGGGCTTCCACCACGTTCAGCGCGCCGGCGTAGTCGCCGTGGTCGATGCGGGCCCGGACGTCGTCGAGGTTCTCCGGGCTGTGGACGGCTTCGGCGACCGCCCGCAGGCACGGCATCGGCGTGCCGCCCAGGGCGGCCAGCAGCTCTTCCCGCCGGAGTTCGGCCGGGTCGTGGTCGAGCGGGGCGAGTCTCCCGCCGGCCAGTCCGATCCGGTGCCGAGCGCCGCCGCAGTCGACGACCCGTTCGAGTCCGCCGCCCGGCCCTTGATCGTTCGCCGGCCGGGGCGGGGCGTCCGGCGCGAGCGCGGCCGCCACGAGCGGATGCAGCTGCTCGGGGTGAATCAAGCCCGCTCGCAGGAGCTCCAGGTCAGGTGGCACCCGCACGGCCGCATCCGGAAGCACCGGCAGTCCAGCCACCGACCGGCCGCCGGCGACAGGCCAGGGCAGGGGCGGACCAGAGCCGCCGATGGAGTCAGCACCTCCGGGCAGAGACGGGCCAGCGAAAGAGGAGTGAGGGCCGCCGGATGGGGACAGCAGCAAGCGCCGTCCATCATCGAGCCGCACCAGCACCGGTCCGTCCGGACGCCGGTCGGCGTCGAGCAGGAGGCGCGCCTCCGCACCCCACCGGTGCGTGGCGTACTCCGACCCCGCCGTCCACCCCTCCGGGCAGGCCCGTTGCCGCAGCTCACCCACTCGCCGCGCATCCCACAGGTGCCGGTGCAGGTCGAGCCGGAAGCGCCGGTCCGGCCGCGGATGAGGATGCGCACGGCCCTCGTCCCCGGCCCGTGTCCACAGCGCCAGGCTGATCCGCTGCCCGGCGTCAGCCCACGCCGGCGGCGTGCGGGCCACCAGGTGGAGCGAGTCGTACCGGGCCAGCGCGACCGTCACCCCCGGCCGCAGCAGACCGTCCGGCGCCACCCTGGGGAAGTGCCAGCGCAGCAGGTCAGGCGCCAGATGGCGCAGGTCGGCCCGGAGCCGCGAGGCGATGTCCCGGCCATGGGTACGCGCCACGGCGCGCGGTTGCAGATCGGCGTCGACGCGTGCCGCCGCACACGCGCCCGCCCAGTCGCCCACCATCCGGCGGGCGGTCGCGGTTTCGATCATCGCGGGCGGCACGGCGAACTCGCGCACGCGCTGCCAGGCGAGGAGGCGGGTCTTCCCGTTCGCGGTCCAGGAGCGCATCAGCACTCACCTTCGGCGAACGAGACCCCCAATCCGTACGAGGAGGTAGTCATCGCGGGCAGAGTACCGCCGGGCGCAAGATCTCGTAAAGTGACATTGACAGATTCGAATCACTGGATTGCGGTGTGAGGACAACATCCTTCGACGCCGCAGGAGGTTCGATGTCGTCCGGACACCGCTGGTCGGCCACCGTCACCACCGCAGTCCTGACCGCCGCACTGCTCACCGTCCCGTTCGCGAGCCCCGCCACCGCGCGGGCCGAAGCGCCGATCGCGCTCACCGCGGGCGAACGGGGCCTGATCCGATTCCAGCTTCCCGACGAGGCGGCGTTCGACCGCCTGCTCGCCCGCGGCGCTGACGTCGCCGCACGCCCCCGGGTCGTCCCCGGCGCCGTCCTCGCCGATGTCGTGGTCGACGACCGGGAACTCGCCGCGCTGACCGCGGAGGGGGCGAAACCGATCCAGCTGATCCAGCGCGAGTCGGACGCCGCCCGGTCGGCCGCCGGCAGCCGGATCGCCGTCCAGGCCGCGGACACCCTCAAGTTCCTGCAGGCCTACTGGTGGACCAGCAACGGCCGCACCTTCCTGCAGACCCAGGTCGCCACCACGGCCAGCGACGACCCGGACGTGGAGATCACGGTCACCTGGACCACCGCGGACGGCGCCACCGGCACGTACCCGCTGGTCCGTTTCGAGGACGCCGACGAGTACCAGTACCACTACGCGCTGCCGCAGCCGCTGCCCGGCCGCCCGGTCTCCGTCAAGGCGGTCTCCAGCCTGGGTGGCGCGTCCCGGGCGATCACCCCGTCGGTCTGGCCCGGCAGCACCCCGCCGGCGCTGCCGAGCGGCTACCAGAAGGACTTCATCGACGCCTACATGACGCCGACCGACATCAGCGCGCGGATCAAGCGGCTGGCCCGGCAGTACCCGAAGCTGGTCGACGTCATCAACCTGCCGAACAAGACCCAGGGCTACCGGCGGACGGCCGTCGCGTACCTCGGCGACCCGGCCACCGCGGCCGTCGTCGTCGAGTCGGTCAAGTTCGGCGACCAGGGCATGAACGGCGTTCAGGTCCGTACGGTCGACCCCGGCGCCGCCAACCGCCCGCTGTCGGCGACGTACCGTGACCGGGTTTTGACCGTGCGCCTGGCGACTGACGCCTCGGGCCGCGTGATCAGCACGACCGACCAGGTGGCCGCGTTCATCGCCGCCCGCTACCCGCAGCGTTTCCGGGCCTTCGTCGAGCAGGGCTCGGCGGGCCTGGTGATGCCGGTCGCCGGACCGGCGCGCCTGGACGACGGCCTGGCCGGCGCCGAGGTCTCGAAGAAGCCGTGGACCGTGCAGGCGCTGCGGATCGGCAAGACGCGCGACGGGTCGAAGCCCGGCGTGCTCGCCTATTCGCAGGAACACGCCCGGGAGTGGGCGACGCCGCTGGTGACGCTGGAGTTCGCGGAGCGGCTGCTGGCGAACTACGCGACCGACCCGGCGACGAGGGAGCTGGTCGACGGGGTCGAGGTGTTCATCATCCCGATGGTGAATCCGGACGGGGCGAACTACTCGTTCAACGACTTCAACTTCCAGCGCAAGAACCTGGTCAACCACTGCACCGGCGCGGCGCGGGACCCGGTCAACCGCAACTCGTGGGGCGTGGACGTGAACCGTAACTACGCCGTCGGGTCGTACTTCGACGGTTATGTCGGGGCCAGCCAGAACTGTCTGTCCGGCACGTACGCGGGCACCGCCGAACTGTCCGAGGCGGAGAGCCGCAACGTGATCGCGCTGGCCGAGGCGAACTCCAACATCAAGTTCTCGATGAACGTGCACAGCTACGGCGGTTACTTCATGTGGTCGCCGGGCGCCTACAAGGTGCCCGGGCGGATCACGCTGCCCCGCCCGTCGATCGACGAGCAGAAGTTCTTCCTGGACAGCGCCCGCCGGATCGTCGGGGCGATCAGCACCGAGCGCGGCACGGTCACCTGGCCGGCGTACACCGGTCCGGTCGCCGACGTGCTCTACTCGGCGGCCGGCAACTCGGCCGACCACCTCTACTACGACCTCGGCATCACCGCGTGGAACTTCGAGGTCGGCAACGACCGGTGGAACGAGGCCACCCAGCAGTGGGAGGGCGTCGGCTTCCAGCCGCCGTTCGACGAGGCGCACGCCGAGTCGCAGGAGTACGCGAGCGGCCTGATGGAGCTGGTCCGCATCGCCAAGGAGGGCGGTGGCGACCTGCGGTAGTCCTCGTGGCGGCAGTGGCCGGATCCCGTTGACACCTGGCATTCCGGCCACTGTCGCCCGCGCCGTCGCGGGCCTACCTTTCCGATCATGAACATCGTCATGCCGTTGCTCATCGGCGCCGCAGTCGTGATCCTGTCCTCGCTGATCCCCGATCGGCACCGCCGCCCGTTCAGCGCGATCCTGCTGGCCGGCGCGGGTGCGGCTTACCTGAGCGGGGGTGGGCTGGGGATCGGCGAGTTCCTGTTCACCGCCGTGCTGACGGTGGTCGCCTACCGCGGGCTGACGTCCTGGACCTTCATCGGCATCGGCTGGCTGCTGCACACCGTCTGGGACGTCGTGCACCACCTGCGCGGCGAGCCGATCGTCCCGTTCGCGCACGACTCGTCGTTCGGTTGCGCGATCTGCGACCCGGTCATCGCGCTCTGGTGCCTGGCCGGTGGCCCGTCACTGTCCACGATGATCCGGCGGCCGCTGCGGCTTCCGCGCAAGAGCCTGGACGGGTAATCCTTTTCGGTCGGGCACACTTTCACATGCGATCATGAATGGCGCTGATAACGGTCTGGTTGCGGTGGGTCCGTCAATATCACTTTCAGGTGATCGCCATGGCGAATAAGGATCACTTTGCTGTCCGTTTGCAGCGGATATAGCCGTATTTGGGGGAAGTTACCGGGGCGTATCTGATCGATGTCGGGCGAGTTTTCACCCGCGGATTCGTAGATCCGGTAAACCTCAGTCAGTCGATCGGCTATGGCTATGTGCGAAGTGTGCCTCCGACCGTTACGTTAAGTACCAGGCCCACGGCGATCTCCGTTGGCACGAAACGGTTATGAGCTGGGGGGACTCGCGTTCTTCCGGATCAATGGAAGATCTGTCGACCCGGCGTCCTCCGAATGGACACGGGGCGATAGAAAGGTAACTGCATCCAGCGTTCCTGACAGGACGGCGCTCCGGCTTGAGCCGACGTCCATCGACGAGGGTGGTGTGATGATCCGGGTCGTGGTGGTGAGAGACGAGGGCTACTTCGGTGTCCCCGTGCGCGCGTTCCTCGAGACCGAACCGGACATGCACTACGTCGACACCCTGCCGATCGGAGCCGACCTGGCCCAGCGCGCCGCCCAGCTCTGGCCGACCGTCGTCGTGATCGACACGCAGTACATGGTGAGTCAGGTCCTGCCGATCGCCGACGAGCTGCACACCGCCATCCCGTCCTGCTCGATGCTGCTGCTCTGCGACCCCTCCAAGCGCGGCATGCTGCCGCCCCGCCGCTGGAACGGCGGGCTGAACTTCCTGGTCAAGGACTCCTCGCCGCCCATGCTGGCGGACGCGGTGCGCCGCCTCGCCCGCGGCGAGCGGGTCGTCTCGCCGATGCTGCAGGCCGCCTCGCTCAACACCGACCGCGGCCTGAGCACCCGGGAGCTGGAGGTGCTCGGGCTGGCCGCCGAGGGGGAGTCGGTGAAGGAGATCGCCGGCCGGCTCTATCTCTCCGGCGGGACGGTGCGCAACTACCTGTCCGCCATCATCAGCAAGACCGGCGCCCGCAACCGGCTGGACGCGATCCGGATCGCCCGGAAGCAGGGTTGGCTGCGCTGACTCGCCCTTTCTCAGGGCGCGTCCAGCGCGGGGGCGTACTTTAGGGACCGATGTCAACCCATCAGCTCACCATCCCGGCGCTGCCGATCCTGGTGCCCCTCGGCGTCGCCCTCATGGTCCTGACCGGTCTCGTCCTGGCCCGGCGCGGCCTGCTGACCGTCCGCCGGGTGGCCGTCGGCTGGTTCGCCGGGTGGTACGCGGCGGCCGTCCTCGGTGCGACGATGCTGCCGATGCGCCTGGCCTGGGGGCCGGCCGCCGGCGAGTTCGAGCCGTACCGGCTGATCCTGGAGCCGGTGCTCGGCATGCGGCCGCTCGACTTCGTGCTCAACACCGTCATGACCCTGCCGCTGGCCGGGTTGCTGTACATCCTGTTCGGAGTCCGCGATCAGCGGCGGGTGGTGCTGATCGGCTTTCTGCTGAGCCTCGCCATCGAGCTGACCCAGGCGATTCTGGTGCTCACCCTGCACGGAAACCGGTGGGCCGACGTGAACGACCTGATGTCCAACACGCTCGGCGCCTACCTCGGCTATCTGGCGTTCCGCCGGCTCATGCGTTTCGCACATTTCCGCCGGGCAGTGGAAAGCTGTTCTTTCGCCCGAACCGCCCGCGGTACGCCAGCAGCGGTGCGATGACCCGGCGGCGCCCGGGACGATTCGCGATCCGTTCGTAGAGCCGCCCGACCGAGGCGGCCAGGTGGTCGGCGTCGTAGCGGAAACCGGTCGAGCGGGCCGGCAACCGTTCCCCGTCGCGCTCGGCGAGGCAGAGCAGCTCGGCGCGCAGCGCCCGGGGCAGCGACTCCGGGTCCCGGGAGATCCGGTGCGTGCCGCGCACCGGGGTGCGGGCGGCGACCCGTTCCTCCAGCGGCGGGCACGCCGCGTAGAGCGCCGGCAGCCCGGACGCGATCGCCTCCAGCGTGGCCAGCCCGAACGTCTCCTGACCCGGTGAGGCGAACACGTCCATCGCGCAGAGCATCTCGCGGACATGGCCGACCGCGCCGGTGAACCGGACCCGGTCGGCCACCCCCTCGATGTCCGCGAGACGTTCCAGGGTGGCCCGGGCCGAACCGTCGCCGACCAGCACCAGGGTGGCCCCCGGCACCTCGCCGACCGCGCGGATCAGCAGGTCGAAGCGCTTGTCCGGCTCGAGCCGGCCGATCCCGCCGACGACTGGCGTGCCGGGTGCGATGCCCAGCCGCTCCCGGGCCGCGGCGCGCAGCTCGGGGTCGAACCGGTACTCCCGGGCGTCGATCGCCTTGGGAATCGTGGTGATCCGCGCGTCCGGCACTCCCCAGGCGCGCAGCCGGGTCGCGATGGCGGGGGAGGCCGCGATGGTGACCTGCCCGAGCCGCTCACCGGCGAGATAGAGCGCGCGCACCCCGGGCGAGATCCGCCGGCCGTCGATGACCTCGCTGCCCAGGTGGTGCTCGGTGGCCACCACATGCGGGACGCCGGCCAGCCGGGCCGCGATCCGGCCCTGCACGCAGGCCCGGTAGAGATGGGTGTGCACCACGTCGTAGCGGCCCGACCGCATCAGGCGGCGCAGCCGGCCGACCGCCGCCGCGTCGTGGTCGCCCCGGGTGTGCAGGTGGTGCACCCGCGTGCCGTCGGACTGCAGGGTGTCCACGGCGGCGGGTGACGTCAGCACCGCCACCTCGCTGTCGTGCGGCAGTCGGCGCACCAGCAGGCGCAGCTGGTGCCCGGCCCCACCCGGCTCCAGCGTGCTGATGACGTGCAGCACCCGCATCTCGTATCCCCCGGTCGCATTTTCGACAGAACGCTTGCGACACTCCCGCGGTCAGAACGCTGCCGTAATGTGCGCCGTAATGGAAGTCGCAGATGTCATGCCTAAGGTGAGAGCTTCTCACTCTCCCTATGACATCCTCCGCCGAATGGCCGGTGGGGCGGGTCTGAAAGTATTTGCGGCCAACGCCGATCAAGGGCGTGTTCTGGGCTAATCAGGGAACGTGAAGAATTCTCACATAGCCCATGACAATTGCTACTGTAAACCGCCCTGGCGGGCTGGAACCCTGATTTTTGCGATAGGGCGAAAGGGCGTTGCACAGCGAGTGGCGACGGGCATTTCCGGTGGCCGGAATTGCGAATTCGACCACTTGCTTTTCCTTGTCGAGCGAAGGATCCGCGGCCGGCTGCGCCGGCATCGTACGAGGGGGAATCCATGCAGGTAAGGCGAACCCGGCCCGGTGACTCCGAGGCCGACGCCAATCCCGGTGAGTGGCGCGGGATTACCGGTCCGGCGCCCTGGGTCCGCACCGTTCTGCCCGGCCGGGCCGCCCGGGCCGCCACCGACGCGCTGGCCCTGGCCGTCGCGCTGCTCATCGCCACCCTGCTGCGCCACGACGGCCAGATCGGCGACGTGCACCTGCTCGACCTGGCGGTGCTCTCCGCCGTCGCCGCGGTGGTGCTGACCGCCGCCGGCATCCGCTTCGGGCTCTACACCGGCCGCTGGTCCTACGGGTGCTTCGAGGAGATCGCCGCCCTGGCGAAAACCGTCGCCGTCACCGTCCCGGCCGTCTTCGTCCTGGACACCCTGCTGGGCCGGCTGGTGCCGCGCTCGGCGATCATCGGCGCCGGCCTGATCATGCTGGTCCTCGCGGCCGGCGTCCGCTATTTCGTCCGCCTGCTGCAGGACAGCCGGCTGCGGCCGTCGTTCGAGCACGGCGCCCGGGTCGTCGTGATGGGCGCCGGGGAGGGCGCCACTCAGGTGATCCGGGCCATGCTGCGCAGCCCGAACAGTCCGTATGTCCCGGTCGCGCTGCTCGACGACGACCCGGCCAAGCGCGCCCTGCACGTGATGGGCGTCCCGGTCGCCGGCAACCGGTACGCGATGGCCGAGGTGGTCCGCCGGTTCAACGCCGAGGCCGTGGTGATCGCCATCCCGAGCGCCAGCGCCGACCTGATCCGCGGGCTCACCGACCTGGCCCAGCCGCTCAACGTGGACCTCAAGGTCGTCCCGCCGGTGGTGGAGCTGTTCGGGCGCACCGTCCGGGTCGAGGACATCCGCCCGGTCAGCCACGAGGACCTGCTCGGCCGCCGCGAGATCGGCATCGACCTGGCCGCCGTCGCCGGTTACCTGGCCGGCCGCCGGGTGCTGGTGACCGGCGCCGGCGGGTCGATCGGCTCGGAGCTGTGCCGGCAGGTGGCCCGCTTCAACCCGGCCAAGCTGATCATGCTGGACCGCGACGAGTCCGGCCTGCACGCCGTCCAGCTGTCCCTCGACGGCCGGGGCATGCTCGACGACCGCAACCTGGTCGTCGCCGACATCCGCGACCAGCAGCGCCTCGACGAGGTGTTCGCCGAGCACAAGCCGCACGTGGTGTTCCACGCGGCCGCCCTCAAGCACCTCCCGCTGCTGGAGATGCACCCGTCCGAGGCGCTCAAGACCAACATCATCGGGACGTACCAGATCCTGCAGACCGCGCTGCGGCACAACGTCGACCGGCTGGTCAACATCTCCACCGACAAGGCCGCCGACCCGTGCAGCGTGCTCGGCTACTCCAAGCGGATCACCGAGCGGCTCACCGCCGCGGCCGACGCCACCGCCTCCGGCACCTACAGCAGCGTCCGCTTCGGCAACGTGCTCGGCAGCCGCGGGTCGGTGCTGACCGCGTTCGCCGCCCAGGTCGAGGCCGGCGGCCCGATCACCGTCACCGACCCGGACGTCACCCGCTACTTCATGACCGTGCAGGAGGCGGTCCGGCTGGTCATCCAGGCCGGCGCGCTGGACAGCAAGGGTGAGGTGCTGGTGCTGGACATGGGCGAGCCGGTCCGCATCGCCGACGTCGCCCGGCGCATCGCCGACGCGGCCGACCAGCACATCCAGATCGTCTACACCGGACTGCGCCCCGGCGAGAAACTCGCCGAGATCCTGCTCGGCCCGGACGAGCCCGACCACCGGCCCAACCACCCGCTGATCTCGCAGGCGCCGGTGCCGCCGCTGGACGGCGCGGTGCTGTCGCTGCTCGACGCGGCCGCGCCCCGCGAGGACCTGATCGCCGTCCTGCACTGGCTCGCCGAGTCGCCGGCCCTGCCCACCGGGCGGGACAAGCCGACACCCGGCGGCCCGATCCCGAGCGGGCGGCACCCGGCCGCCGTCGGCCGCAAGCAGCGCCACCCCGAGACCGCCGCCGTCCCACCGGGCGGGCGCTCGTGAGCCGCCGCCGGGCCCGAACCGACAAGAGGGAGAACACACCCATGCGGGTCGTCATCGCCGGCCAGGGATATGTCGGGCTGCCGCTCGCGGTCCGCGCCGCCCAGGTCGGCCACACGGTCGTCGGCTTCGACGTCGACGACGACCGGATCAAGCGGCTCGCCGCCGGCGAGTCCTACGTCGACGACATCTCCTCCGCCGACCTGCAGGCCATCCTCGCCACCGGGAGGTTCCTGCCCTCCGCCGACCCGCGCTCCTGCGCCGGCTTCGACGTCGCGGTCATCGCGGTGCCGACCCCGCTGCGCGACGGCACGCCCGACCTGCGCTACATCGAGGACTCCGCGCGTACGCTGGCGCGTTACCTGCGGCCGGGCGCCACCGTCGCGCTCGAGTCGACCACCTACCCGGGCACCACGACCGAGTTGGTCGCGCCGCTGCTGGAGGAGGGCTCCGGCCTGATCGCCGGCGTCGACTTCCACCTCGGCTACAGCCCCGAGCGCATCGACCCGGGCAACCGCGAGTGGAACCTCACCACCACCCCGAAGGTCGTCTCCGGCGTCAACCCGGCCTCCCTGGAACACGTCCAGGCCTTCTACGCCTCGGTCGTCGACCACGTGGTGCCGGTCTCCGACACCAAGGTCGCCGAGCTCGCCAAGCTGCTCGAGAACACCTTCCGGCACGTCAACATCGCCCTGGTCAACGAGCTGGCGGTGTACGCGCACGACCTCGGCATCGACGTCTGGGAGGCGATCGGCGCCGCGTCCTCGAAACCGTTCGGCTACATGCGGTTCGTGCCCGGCCCCGGCGTCGGCGGCCACTGCCTGCCGATCGACCCGTCCTACCTGTCCTGGCGGGTGCAGCGGACCCTCGGCCAGAGCTTCCGCTTCGTCGAGCTGGCCAACGACATCAACAACCACATGCCCGACTACGTCGCGCGCCGCCTGGTCGCCGCGCTCAACCAGCGGCGCAAGGCGGTCAACGGCTCCACCGTCCTGCTGCTCGGCCTCGCCTACAAGAAGAACAGCGGCGACGCGCGCGAGTCGCCGGCCCGGCGCGTTGCCGCGCTCCTGCTGGACATGGGCGCCGAGGTACGCGCAGCCGACCCGCACGTCGTCGAGGACGCCCACGTCGACAGCCGGGTGGAACGGGTCGTGCTGAGCGCCGAGCAGATCGCCGCCGCCGACGCGGTGATCCTGCTCGCCGACCACGACGACTTCGACCTCGACCTCGTCGTCGAGCACGCGCAGTACGTGCTGGACACCCGCCACCGCTTGACCGGACCAACGGTCGAGTCACTGTAAAGGGGACAATCCGTGCGCTTGTTCTGGAACGGCCTGAATCGACTGGTCGCCGCCGTGTTCCTGCTCCTGCTCGCTCCGGTGATACTGGCGATCGCCGCCTGGATCCGGATCGCCGACGGCAAGGGTGTCCTCTTCGTGCAGGACCGGGCCGGCAAGGACGGCCGACCGTTCCGGATGCTCAAGTTCCGCTCCATGGTCCACAACTCGGTCGCGCTCAGCGCCCAGCTCGGCATCGACGACCCGTTCGGGCTGATCGAGGACGACCCGCGGATCACCCGCTGCGGCCGGTTCCTGCGCCGGACCAGCCTCGACGAGCTGCCCCAGCTGATCAACGTGCTGCTCGGCCAGATGAACCTGGTCGGGCCCCGCCCCGACGTGCTGCCGCAGGTCGCCGGATACTCCGCCGAGGACGCCCGGCGCCTCGAGGTCAAGCCCGGCATCACCGGCTGGGCGCAGGTCAACGGGCGCGACGACATCGACTGGCCGCAGCGCTTCATCCTCGACCGGTGGTATGTCGACAACTGGTCGCCGGCCCTCGACCTGAAGATCCTCTGGCGGACCGCGGTCACGCTGCAGCGCGGCGAGCCGCCGGTGCACGTCGACCAGCTCAACATCCAGCGGGCGCAGCACGCGCAGCCGCCCGCCCAGGCCTCGCCGGCGTCAGCGGCTCCGGCCGAGGCAGCACCTGACCAGGACATGAGCCGTGCCGCCTGAACCGCCCCGGGAGATCGGGTCGGAGTTCCACTGGGACCCGGCCGCCCTGCTCAGCGCCGAGCAGGGCGGCCTGCCCGGATGGCTGCCGGCCCGGCGGGCGCTCTACGCCACCGGGTGCGGGGCGCTGAGCGACCTGCTGCGCCTGCTCGCCCCGGCCGGGCGGCTGCACGTCCCGTCCTACTTCTGCATGGGCGTCGCCGAGTTCCTCTCCGCGCAGATCCCGATCACCTGGTACCGGCATCTGCCGGACGGGCACGGCCCGCACTGGGAGACGCTGCGGGTCGCCGACGGAGACGTGGTCCTCGCCCAGAATCTGTTCGGGCGCGACACCGGCGCGCCGTGGGACACCTGGATGCGGGCACACCCCGGCGTCACGGTGATCGAGGACCACTCGCACGACCCGTTCAGCGAGTGGGCGTGCACGAGCACCGCGGCGTACGCGGTCGCCTCCCTGCGCAAGACGCTGCCGCTGCCGGACGGCGGCCTGCTCTGGTCGCCGCGCGGCCTCGACCTGCCCCGGCCGCGGGGCGCGCCCAGCCCGGGCGCCGCCCTGAAACTCGCCGGCATGCTGCTCAAGGCGGCCTGGCGGGACGGCCGGCCGATCCCCAAGGACCGGTTCCGCGCCCTGCAACAGCAGGGCGAGCAGGAACTTCTCGGCAGCACGGCGCCGGTCAGCGCGGTCACCGCCGCGTCGCTGCCGCTCCTCGACGTGACCGGCTTGCGTACGGCGAGCGCCCGGCACGCCGCCACCCTCGCGGAGGCGCTGTCCTCCCGTACGGCTGCCTGGTGGGTCTCGGCCGGTGGGCCGTTCCGTGTGCAGCTGGAGTGCGCGTCGGAAAGCGTGCGCGACGCCCTGCTCGCGCACCTGGCCGCCCACGGTGTCTACGCGCCGGTGCACTGGCGGCAGGACCGGGATCGACTGTGGAGCGGCGACGAGGAGGCCGCCGACCTGGCCGCGCGGATGCTGACGCTGCCGGTGGATCACCGCTGCGGACCGGGCGACGTGCGGCGGATCGCCGAGGTCGTGCGGTCGTTCGTGCCATCGCGCGTTGCCGGGGCCGCATAGGGTCGCGTGGATTCATCCCACGTCATATCATCGGGGCGTGATCGGTCGATCTACGCTGAGTGATCAGCTTTCCGCTCGGCCCGGGCGGTGAGCGATGACCACCGCGGGCTGGATCGCACTGGGCCTGGCCGTTTACGGCGCCCTCAGCTATGCGGTGGGGTCGATCCTGCAGGCGGTCGGCGCCAGCCGCAGCACCAGCACGGTCAGCACGCTCGGCCATCCGCTCTACATGATCGGCATCGCGCTGGACATCTCCGCGTGGGTCGCCGCGATGTTCGCGTTGCAGCAGCTCGCGGTCTATGTGGTCGAGTCGGTGCTGGCCGGTTCCCTCGCCGTGACCGCCGTGCTCGCCTGGCTGTTCCTGAAATCCCGGCTGCGGCGCCGCGACGTCGTCGCGATCATCAGCACCAGCACGGCGCTGACCGTGCTCGCCATGTCCGCCGGCCAGCAGCACGAGGTGCTGCCCAGCCAGACGATGCGGCTCGCCTTCTGCGCCGGCGCGGTCGCCCTCGTCGTCCTCGGCTGGGCCACCACCCGCATCGGCAATCCCGGCCTGATGGCCGCCGTCGGCGGCTTCTCCCTCGGCGGCGCCGCCCTCTGCGGCCGGGCCCTGCACATTCCCGCCGAGTCGATGACCACCACGACGTCGACGATCCTCGCGATCGCCACCGAGCCGCTGGTCTGGGCGCTGCTGATCTACCCGGTCAACGGCATGATCATGTATGCGAACGCCCTGCAGACGGGCGACGTCGGCCGGGTCACCGCGGTCCACTGGACCGGCGAGGTCGTCGCCCCCTCGGTGATCGCCCTGACCCTGCTCGGCGACACCGTCCGCCCCGGCTGGGAGCCGGCCGCCCTGATCGCCGGCATCGTCACCATCGGCGCCGCCGTCGTCCTGGCCTCCGCTCCCGCCGCCACCGCCCCCGCCGGCACCGTGCCCGCCACTGCCTCTGGTTCTGCCTCTGGTTCTGCCGGCGCCGGCGCCCGCCTGCCGGTCCCGCCGCCCCAGGCCGGCCTGGCCTTGATTCCCGCCGAGGCGTGGCGGCTGGCGATCCCACCCGAAGCGCACTGGCCGGCTCTGCAGCCTCCGCTGGTCCGCGGTTACGGCACGTTCCTGTGGTGGGGTTCGCCGACGGCGCCGCAGGCGCTCTGGGTGCCACCCAACCGCACCCTCAACCCACCCGGCGCGCTCCCCGCCTGGGCCGGCCCCCAGCTCCCCGACGCCCGCCACGCCGCCGGCGCCCAGCCCGCCTTGCGGCGTGCCCGCCGCCCGTTAGGTCACAAGCCGGCACACGCGCTCCCCTCGGGCCGCCGCCGCTCCACCGCCGCCTGACGCCGCTCGCCCTCTCGCCGCACCCCCGCCGGCGTTCCGTCGCCGTTTGATGCTGCTCGCTCTCTTGCTGCGCTCGCGCTGGCGTTCCGCCGCTGTTTGATGCTGCTCGCTCTCTTGCTGCGCTCGCGCTGGCGTTCCGCCGCTGTTTGATGCTGCTCGCTCTCTTGCCGCGCTCGCGCTGGCGTTCCGGCCTCATGCTCGCCCTTCCGCCGTAGCGCGCCGGCGTTCTGGTTTCTTGCTCGGGCCCTTGCCGTAGCTTGTGGGGTGACGCCGCCGTCGGATGTGTCCGGGAGCTGTGCGTGGCTCCGGGCGGATGCCAACCTCAGTCTTGTCGGCGGAAACGGCGAGCATGCTTGTCGATGCGCAGTAGCATCGGGGCACCATGAATTTGCAGTGGTGGTCGATCGAGGTTCTGGACGGCGCGCAGCTCTCCGCGGCGCGCTGGCAGGATTCCTACGGCAATGTTCTGGTCGAGGCCGCCATCACGCACGGGGCCTATGAGTGGCATTGGCACCGATTCACCTGGGGCGTGCTTTTCGAGATCGGCTTCCGGAGTGAGGATCGCTGGTCTTCCTACCGGGATCTGCCCATCGTCCGCGCCGCGCTCGACGCCGTGCCCGATCCGGTCAACGGGCTGCTGATCTACCCCGGCCGGGGTGGTAGCGCGGGCCGCACCGAGCCTCGCCGTCCCCGGCCGATCATCGGCGCGGGAGCCGCGCCGATCCCCGAGGAGCCGGTCCTGACCCGGCTCACCCTCGCCACCTCCAGGCCGCCGACCACCACCGGCGCGGTGATCGCGGCCTGAAGCCCGCCGGAAGTTCCCCGCGCCAGGCCCACCGGCGCTGGTGATCTAAGGCTTCCCGTTGCTTCACGCGCTCGGCGAGCCACCGCCTAACGCCGATCATCCCGGCCGACATCCAGCGCCGCCTTCGGCCGGCCGAGCGAGCGCTGCGCGTCGGCCGGTCTGGTCGGCTGGCGTTCAGGGTCGTGTTCGGGTGCGCGGGTGGGTGCTGTGTGTCAGCCGGTTTGGTTGGCTGGCGTTCAGGGTCGTGTTCGGGTGGGCGGGTGGGTGCTGTGTGTCAGCCGGTTTGGTCGGCTGGCGTTCAGCGTCGCCTTCGGGCGGCGAAGTGGGCGCTATGTGTCGGCCAAGGTTGTCGGCTGGCGGCTGGGGTTGGGTGCGGGCTGTTGGGCGAGCGCTGTGCGTCGGCCAGATTGGTCGGCTGACGGCTGGTGTTGCGTGCGGGATGTTGGCCCAGCTCTGTGTGTCAGCCGGGGTAGGGCGGCTGCGGCTGGGTGTTGGGGTGGGACTTGCCGAGCGAGCATTGCGCTTCGGGCGGCGGGGTGGCTGGTGTTGAGGGTGGGCGGCCGGGGAGTGAGCGCGACGCCAGTTGGAACGTGCCCACGTGGCGGGGCGAGCGCGACGGAGGCTGGGAGGGTGTCCACGCGGTTGGGGCGAGCGCGGTGAAGGGCTGGGAGGGTGTCCACGCGGCTGGGGCGAGCGCGGTGGAGGGCTGGGAGGGTGTCCACGCGGCTGGGGCGAGCGCGGTGGAGGGCTGGGAGGGTGCCCACGCGCGGGGGCGAGCGTGGTGGAGGGCTGGGAGGGCGCCCAGGTGGCGGGGGCGAGCGCGGTTGAGCGCTGAGGGTGCCCAGGTGGTGGGAGTGAGCGCGGCGGAGGCGGGGAGAGGACGCGCGGCGGGAGGGAGCGCGGCGGAAGGCTGGGGTGACGGACAGTTACCGCTGGGGCCGCGCTGCGTTGGACGGGTGAAGGGACGAGGAGTACCGCTGGGGGCGTAGGCGGAACGGCCCCGGCGGGGCCGGGGTGCGCAGGGGGGAGGCCGCTGCGAGCGGGATTCGGGGGCGGGGGATTGCCGGGATCGTCAGGTGCAGGACGCGACACGGCGTCCGGGACCTCGAAGGAGCCACCCATGTCCGTCACCGAACTCGCCCCGCCCGCTGCTGTCCTTGTCGCGCCTACGCTGCGGGAGCGCGCGGCGGGGATGTTCGCCGCCTACGGGGCTGTCGCGCTGCGGGTCAGCCTCGGCCTGGTTCTGCTGGGCTTCGGGGCGCTGAAGTTCTTTCCGGGCGCCTCCCCGGCCGAGGCGCTGGTCATGCGTACCGTCGACGCGCTCACCTTCGGGCTGATCTCCGGCACGCCGGCGGTCGCCGCCACGGCGGTGGTGGAGACGATCATCGGGTTGACGCTGATCACCGGGGTCGGGCTGCGGTTCGGGGTGCTGCTGCTCTTCCCGGTCATCGCGGGGATGATGTCGCCGCTGGTTCTCTTCCCGGGGGACATGTTCCCGGGGATGCTGCCGACGCTGGAAGCGCAGTACATCCTGAAGGACGTCATTCTGGCCGCGGCCGCCATGGTCGTCGCGGGCCGGGCTCTTCACCGATAGCGGCCGGTGGCCCGGAACGGGGCCAGCGTGGCACGGATCTGGTCGGCCGCACCCCAGTCGTCGTCGAACTGCGCCAGCACCGCCAGGTGCTGGCGCAGCTGAATGATCGGCATCCGGTCCTGCCAGCCGGCGTCCAGGGAGGTCAGCTCGGCGTAGCGGGCGAAGAACCGGTGCGCCTCGGGTGGGGGCGCGGTGGTCCAGACGTGGGCGAGATCGACCTCGGCCCACAGGTACGACACGGCCGGGTCGATCAGCGCGGGCCGGCCCTCCGGGGTGGACAGCAGGTTCTGCGCCCACAGGTCACCGTGGGTCAGGCAGGCCGGCCGTTGCGGCAGAAGCTCGGGCAGCCGGTGACACAGCCGCTCCAGCGCCGCCCGGTCGACGGCGTCGAGGGCCGCCTCGACGCGGGGTTCGCCGAGCCAGCGGAGCAGCCGATGCTCGGCGAAGAAGGCGAAGCCGTCGTCGTTCCACGTGTTGATCTGCCGGCGCCGGCCCAGCCAGTTGTCGCGGCGCCACCCGAAGCGCGGGTGGACCGTGGTCAGGTGCAGGCGGGCGAGCGCGTGCGCGAAGTGTTCCCAATAGGTCTCGCTGGGCGGTCGCGGCCGCAGCACCGACAGGACCAGCAGGTCCCGGCCCGCGAGGATCACCTCGGGTGTCGGCATGCCGCCGAGCTCGCGCAGGGCGGCCAGCCCTTCGGCCTCCGCGGCGAAGACGTCGTCGTCCGGCGGTTCGGCGAACGCCTTGACGAACACCGGTGGCGCGTCCCGGCGGGTCGCTATGCCGGCGAGTGCGGCGAGCCCGCCCTCCGCCGGTTCCACGGCGACGACATCGCGCATCCCGGCCCGATGCAGCCTGTCGAGGAGGAACGCCGCCGAGCCTGTGGTCATGCGCCCCGATCTTAGGTGACCAGACCGGACTGGAAGGCGAACACCACCAGCTGCGCGCGGTCCCGCGCGCCCAGCTTGACCATCGCGCGGCTCACATGGGTACGGGCGGTGGCCGGGCTCACCACGAGCCGGCCGGCGATCTCCTGATTGCTGAGGCCTTCCGCCGCGAGGGCCACCACCTCACGCTCCCGCTCGGTGAGCCGGCCGAGGCGGGGATGCGGGCTCAGCCGCCGCGGCCCGTTGGTGACGAACTCCCGGATCAGCGTGCGGGTGACCGACGGCGACAGCAGCGCGCCCCCGTCGGCGACCGTGCGGATCGCCTCCAGCAGCGTGACCGGCGGGGTGTCCTTCAGCAGGAAACCGCTGGCGCCGATGCGCAGCGCCTCGAAGACGTACTCGTCGCGCTCGAAAGTGGTCAGCACGATGACCCGGGTGCCGGTCAGGTCGGGGCGGGCCATGATGCGGCGGGTCGCTTCCAGGCCGTCGATGCCGGGCATCCGCACGTCCATCAGCACCACGTCGGGCCGCAGGGCGGCGGCCCGTTCGACCGCGGCCAGCCCGTCGGCCGCCTCTCCGGTGACGGTGAACCCATCTTCGCTGGACAGCAACGTGCGCAGGCCCAGCCGTACCAAATCTTGATCGTCGACGAGCAGGACCGAGATCATGACGTGCCCACCGGGAGCCAGGCATCGACGACGAACCGCGCGCCGGGCGCCGGGCCGGCGGCGAATCTGCCGCCGTGGGCGGCGATGCGCTCGCGCATGCCGGCGATGCCCAGGCCGCCGCTGCGCGGCGTCTCCGACTCCGGGTGGGCACTGATCACCCGGATGCGCAGGGCGCCGGGTTCGTTCTCCAGCACGATGTCGGCCTCTTTCGGGTACGCGTGCTTCAGCACGTTGGTCAGCGATTCCTGGATGGTCCGGTACGCCGTCATGTCCGTCTCGGCGGGCAGGGCGCTCGGCGACCCGATCGTGCGCACGCGCACGCGCAGGCCGGCGTCGCGCATCCGCTGGTACAGGGCGTCGAGGTCGGCGAGCCCCGGCGTGGACGCCTTCGACTCGTCGGCCGAGCGCAGCATCCGCAACGTGGTGCGCAGCTCGTCGAGGGCCTGGGCGCTGGTGGTGCTGACCGCCTCCAGCGTCGGCCGGGCGATCTCGGGCTGCTTGTGCAGCACGTGCAGGGCGATGTCGGCCTGCATCTTGATGGCGGCGAGGCCGTGCCCGACGATGTCGTGCACCTCCTGCGCCATCCGCAGCCGTTCCTCCTGGATGCCGCGCTCGACGGCTTCCCGGCGGTCCCGGGTGACCGATTCGGTGCGCTGGGCGATGGTGGTGCCGATCGCGAACGGCACGGCGACCCACCCGGCGGCGGGGAAGATGCTGGTCAGGTCGGTGACGGCCAGGCCGTCGTTGAGGTTGTGCGAGGCGAGCACCGGCAGGGCGATCCCGGCGGCCACCGCGGCGGTGCGCCACGGCAGGTGCCGGGCGACGGTGTAGACGGCGATCGCGAACGGCAGCAGCGCCGGGCCGTACGCGTACTCCAGCCACATGTAGGCCGACGACGCGAGGGTGGTGACGGCCAGAACGCGCAGCGGGGCGGAGCGCCGCCAGATCAGCGCGAGTGAGTTGACGGCCACCAAGAGGTACGCGCCGACGTCGATCTCGCGGCCGAACGGCATCTGCGGGGACACCCACCGGGTCCACGCGAGCAGCCAGGCGCAGATGACGAGCGCACCCACCAGGTCTCGTCTGCGGACGGAAGTCACGGGTCCACTCTGGCCGACGCGCTCCGGGTCCGTCATCCGTCCGGAAGCGTAGATCGGAGCGCACCAAATGGGACTATCGACGTTTATCGAGACTACCGACGGTTCTGTTTCGGTCACTGCGCGAGAAGCATGGCGCCAGGAGGCTCGTTCCACGCTCGAGGATGGGAGCGCACCATGTCAGGCAACAAAGCCGTTGTCTATCAGGGCCCCGGCCGGGTCGAGATCCGCGATCTCGACTACCCGACCTACGAGATGAAGGACGGACCCGGCGTCAACAAGATGAACGTCGGGCGCAAGACACCGCACGGGGTGATCCTGAAGACGGTCGCCAGCAACATCTGCGGCAGCGACCAGCACATGGTGCGCGGGCGCACCACCGCGCCGGAGGGCCTGGTGCTCGGCCACGAGATCACCGGCGAGGTGGTCGACGTCGGGCCGGACGTGGAGTACATCCGGGTCGGTGACGTCTGCTCGGTGCCGTTCAACATCTCCTGCGGCCGGTGCCGCAACTGCAAGGAGCGCAAGACCGGTGTCTGCCTCAACGTGAACCCGGACCGGCCCGGCTCGGCGTACGGCTACGTCGACATGGGCGGCTGGGTCGGCGGTCAGGCCGAGTACGTGCTGGTGCCGTACGCGGACTGGAACCTGCTGCGGTTCCCGGACCGGGACCAGGCCATCGAGAAGGCCCTGGACCTGGCGATGCTCAGCGACATCTTCCCGACCGGCTACCACGGGTGCGTGAGCGCGGGCGTGACCACCGGCTCCACGGTCTACATCGCCGGCGCCGGACCGGTCGGCCTGGCCGCGGCCACCTCGGCGTTCCTGCTCGGCGCGGCGGTCGTCATCGTCGGTGACCTCAACGACGAGCGGCTCGCCCAGGCCCGCAGCTTCGGCTGCGAGACGATCAACGTGTCCCAGGGCGAACCGGCGGAGCAGGTGCAGCAGATCCTCGGCAAGGCCGCCCCGGCGATCGGCCAGCCGCTGGTCGACTCCGCGGTGGACGCGGTCGGGTTCGAGGCGCGCGGCCACGGCCGGGACGCGCAGACCGAGATGCCGGCGACCGTGCTGAACTCGCTGATGGACCTCACCCGGGCCGGCGGCGCGATCGGCGTTCCGGGCCTCTACGTCACCGGCGACCCGGGCGGCGTCGACGAGGCCGCCAAGGTCGGCTCGCTCTCCCTGCGGCTGGGCCTGGGCTGGGCGAAGTCGCACTCCTTCGTCACCGGCCAGTGCCCGGTGATGAAGTACAACCACGGGCTGATGATGGCGATCCTGCACGACCGGGTGCAGATCGCGAAGAACGTCAACGCGACCGCGATCCCGATCGAGCAGGCTCCGCAGGGCTACCAGGAGTTCGACCAGGGCGCCGCCCGCAAGTACGTGCTGGACCCGCACGGCTACCTCCGCGGCCGCTCGAACTGAGACACCGCATCCGCCCACGGGGAGCCCTAGAAGTAGGTCTCCTCGTGGGCCTTGGTGTAGTCGCGGATCTCGTCGAGCCGGCCTGCGCCGGCCAGCCGCGCCCAGGCCGGGTTGCCGAGCAGGATCCGGCCGAGGGCGACCAGGTCGTACTCGCTGCCGAGGCGGGAGACCAGCTCGTCCATCCCGGCCGAGACCGGGAACTCGCGGGTCAGGCCGATCGAGCCGACGGTGATCGTGGGCAGGCCGGTGATCCGCTTGGCCCAGCCGGCCAGGTTCAGCGGCGAACCGTCGAAGGCCGGCTCCCAGAAACGGCGCTGGGAGGCGTGCAGCACGTCCGCGCCGGCCGACACGAGCGGGGACAGCAGCGCCGCCAGCTCGTCGGGTGACTCGGCGATGCGTGCGGTGTAGTCGCGCTCCTTGAACTGCGAGAACCGTACGATCAAGGGGGTTGTCGCGGGAAGCTCGGCCCGCACCGCGCTGATCACCTCGGCCGGGAAGGCGGCCCGGCCTGCCGGGCCGCCGCCGTAACGGTCGGTGCGCCGGTTGGTGTGCGGCCAGAGGAACTCGTCCAGCAGGTATCCGTGCGCAGCGTGGATCTCCACCGCGTCGAACCCGGCCCGGACCGCCACCCGGGCCGCCTCCGCGTAGGCCGCCACCAGGGTGCCGATGTCCGCCACCGACATGGTCGACGGGGTCCAGGACGGGTAACCGTCGACCGGCTCCCGCTCGCTGCCCATGTGCCAGAGCTGGGCGGCGATCCGGCTGCCGGCCGCGTGCACCTCGCTGGTGACCCGCCGCCAGCCCTCCTCGGCGGGCCCGGCGGTCATCCGCGGCACGGTCGTCTCGTGGCCGGCGCTGGGGTGATCCACCAGCACGCCCTCGGTGACGATCAGCCCGATCCCGTTCTCCGCGCGCCGCCGGTAGTACCCGGCCACCTCGGCGGTGGGAACCCCGCCGGGCGAGCGGAACCGGGTCATCGGCGCCATCACGAAGCGGTTGGGCAGGTCGAGGCCGGCCAGGGTGACCGGGCTGGTGAGCGGGCCGAGCAGGCGGGTTGTCGTCGTCATGCGGTCACGCTAAAACTTGACACAGATGTGAGGTTCAAGCCTTTGTGACCCGGGAGACAGCGATGCGGATCGGCGACCTGGCCGCGGCGACCGGCGCGAGCGCGCGCTCGCTGCGCTACTACGAGGAGCAGGGCCTGCTGGCCAGCGACCGCGGTCCGGGCGGGCAGCGCAGTTACTGCGCTGCCGACGTCGACCGGGTCGGGCTGATCCGCTCCCTGCTCGGCGCCGGCCTCACCACCGCGACCATCCGGGACGTGCTGCCCTGCGTCGCCGACGAGAGCATCCGGACCCCGTGGCTGGCCGCCCGCCTCGGCGCGGAGCTGGAGCGCGTCGAGACCCAGATCGCCGACCTGCACCGCACCCGCGACATCCTCGCCGGCCTGGTGAAACGCTACGACGTCGATCAGCGGTAAGGCGGGAAGTGCCCGGTCAGCGAGTCCGGGGTCAACGGCCCGGCGAGCTCCGTGACGACCGCCGGGTCGGTGACCACCCGCCAGGTGTGGAACGGCTGCCGGCCCGCGGCGAAGGCCGCCTTGTAGCGGAAGAGCGAGTCGTCCGCGCCGCCCACGCCGCCGCCCAGGTGGTAGACCCGGTTGCCGCGCTCCCGGCCCCAGAGCCGGACCTCGTGGTAGAGCAGCTTGTCCGCCCACCAGATCTGACCGTCCCGGGTGGACTGCAGGTGGGTGTGCATGATCCCGCCGTGCTCGAAGAAGAGGTTGCCGCCGAGGACCTCGTCGTCGCAGAGCGCCACCGCCAGATGCAGGCTGCCGCCGAGCGCCTCGCGCAACCGGTGGAAGTGGTCGCGCTCGAAGAAGTAGAACTCGGTGGCGCCGACCCGCCGCATCGTCGCGTGGTAGGTGCCGATCCACTCGTCCAGCAGGTCCCACTCGTCGAAGACGATCCGCACCCCGGCCCGCCCCGCCTTGTTGATCTGGTTGCGGTGGGTGCGGCCGGTCTGCTGCCAGATCTGCTCGGGGGAGAGGGTGAGGTCGACCGAGACGGTCTCGCCGTGGTGCACCACCGTGCCGGCCCGCTCCAGCGAGACCAGCGGGGCCGGCAGCAGCGGGTGCAGCCGGGCGAACAGGGTGATCACGTCGTGGGTCCGCAGCAGCTCGACCATGGCCCGGGCGGCGCGGGCCCAGAAGCCGGTGCTCGTCGAGGGGACGTCGCTGATCGGGCCCGGGTAGCCGTACGGGGAGACGGCGTCGCGCAGCCCGGTTCCCGGCACCGGGCGTAACACCAGGGGGAGCAGGAGGACGTGGTCCGCCTCGTCGTAGCGGAACGCGACCGGTGTGCCTCCGGAGAGCCGGGCGTCCAGGGTGACGTACGCGGGCAGGTGGTACACGTCGTGGCGGATCCGGTCCAGGGCATCCGCCCACGCCGTGTCGTCGGGTTGCAGGAGGGCGCCTTCGGCCATCGGTCATCCCTTCGCGGTGGGGAGTTCTCTCACGCGGTGTTCGGTATCGCCTGCCCGGCGGCCACGGAGTGATCGGTGGCCGGCCGGCGCCGGGCCCGGCTCCATCGCCGGAGGCTCAGCGTCCAGCGCAACAGGGTGCGCGGCACGGTGCTCTGCGTCGCCATGTGCAGCAGGTAACGCCACATCGGATATTCACCACGACGGTTCGACAGAGCGTACGAGAAACGTTTGGCCGGCAGGTCCCCGTACTCCGGCATCCTCTCGAACCAGGCGCTGCTGGCCCGCGCGGCCCGCTGCAGCGGGGCCAGTGCGACCTTGCGCCGGTGCTCGTAGCGTTCCAGAGCCACCGGCAGCTCGTCGCCGGAGGCGACGGCGTCGGCGAGCGCCATCGCGTCCTGCATGGCCAGCTTGGTGCCGGAGCCGATGGCGAAATGGGTGGTGTGGGCGGAGTCGCCCATCAGCACGACGTTGCCGTGGTCCCAGCGCTGCGCGGTGACCCGGCGGAAGTTCAGCCAGCCGGTGCCGCCCACCTCGGCGCGGTGGTCGATCAGTGCCTTGCCGTCGAGGTGCTTCGCGAAGATCTGTTCCAGCTTGGCGCAGCCGGCCCGGGCGTCCAGGGTGTCGAAGCCCAGCGCGGCCCACGTCGACGGCTGGCACTCCACGATGAACGTGCTGGTCCGGTCGTTGAACGGGTACGCGTGGAACCAGATCCAGCCGGCCTCGGTCTTCTCGAAGCCGAAGGTGAACGTGTCGAAGACGTGCGGGGTGCCCAGCCAGATGTACTTGTTGCGGGCCACCTCGACCTCGGCGCCGAAGTGCTCGGCGTGCTGCTCGCGGATCCGGCTGCGGGCGCCGTCGCAGGCCACCACCAGGTCGGCCGGCGGCAGATCCGAGAGATCGTCCAGCTCGTCGCGGTAGCTGATCTGCACGCCCAGCTCGGTGGCCCGCTCGGCGAGGATCTCCAGCAGCCGGTGCCGGCCCAGGCTGAACCCGTAACCGGCCAGGTGGGTGACCGGTTTGCCGGTGGCGCGCACCTCGTACTCGTCCCACTGGCGGGCGGACTGCCAGATCCGTTCCGCGCTGACCGGGTCGTAGCGGAACAGGTCGTCGAGCAGGTCGTCCCAGAAGACCACGCCCCAGCCCCAGGTGACGCCGGCCGGGTTGCGCTCCAGCACGGTGATCTCGTGGCCGGGGTCGGCGAGTTTCGCCAGCACCGCGAAGTACAGGCCGGCGGGGCCGCCGCCGACGCAGGTGATCCGCATGGCGGTCTCCTATCGGTACGAGGGGAACGTGGTCGTCAGATCGGCCGGGTCGGCGCCCGGGCGGCGCCGGCGCACCAGCCGCTCGTACGCCGGACGGTCGGCCACCACCCGCCAGGTGTGGAACGGGTGCCGGCTCGTCGAGAAGCCCGCCTTGTAGGTGAACAGCGAGTCGTTGCAGCCGCCCTTGCCCCCGCCGAGGTGGAAGACCTCCGCGCCGCGCTGCTTGCACCAGCGCCGCACCTCGTCGTAGAGCAGCTCGTCGGCGTAGCGTTTCGGCGCCCGGCGGGTCGACGACACGTAACCGGTGGCGATCCCGTCGTACTCGAAGAACGTGTTGCCGCCGACCACCTCGTCACCCTCCAGCGCGACCGCGAGGTGCATCCGGTCGCCGACCGCGTCGTGCAGCGCGGCCAGGTGCTCGGTGGTGAAGAAGTAGTACGACGTGGCCCCCACCCGCCGCATGTTGTCGTGGTAGACCTCCACCCACTCGGGCAGCCGGTCCCAGTCGTCGAAGACCACCCGCGTCCCGGCGCGTTTGGCCCGGTTGATGTGGTTGCGGTGATCGCTGCGGGTCTGTTTCCACATCTCCTCGACGCTCACCGTCAGGTCCATCGACACGGTCTCGCCGTGGTAGACCAGCGCGCCGAACTTCCCCAAGGCCGGCGGCAGCACGTTCAGCAGCGGATGCATTCGGATGAACGCGGACACGACGCCCTCCCCGCGCAGCGTGTCCACGAACGCGGCGCAGGCCGCCTCCCAGAACCCGGCGTCCCCCGGCGCCGCGTCACTGACCGGGCCGGGATACCCGTACGGCGAGAGCGCGTCGCGCCACTCCGAGTCGGGAATCTCCCGGACGATCAGGGGAACGAGCAGTCGCCGTCCGTCGCGTTCGAACCAGAACGCGGCCGGTGAGCCGCCGTAGAGACGGGCGTCCAGGACGACGTAGTCCGGCACGTGGTACATGTCGTGGTTGACGTGTTGCAGCGTCTCCTTCCACTCGCGTGCCGCTGGGTCCAGCAGCGTTGCCGTCATCGCATCCCCTTCCGGCGCCTCACGACCGCAGAATGCGGGCGTTGAGCGCCATGTTCGCGGCGAACTGGTCGTTCACCACCTGGTGTTTCTCCAGCCGCAGTTGCACGGCCGGGTCGTACCGGCCCAGCTTCACGAAACCGTCGGCGAACCAGCCGTTGTCCTCGCCGGTGCCGTCCACGTAGGCGCGATAGGTGGTCCCGCTCGGCCAGATCACCCTGGTCAGCAGGGCGGAGAACGCCGCGATGTCGGCGGCGGTCCAGCTGGTGCCGCGGTCGCGGGCCTCCACCACGTACGCCAGGACGCCGTTGCCGTGCCCGACGTCCTGCCCGGGCCGTTTCGCCGAGTCCCAGACGTCGCTCCAGAAGTAGGCGGTCGGCTCGACCGGGTTGCGGCGCATCTGCGCGTGCAGCCGGGTGCTGATCGTGCCGGCGACCGTCGCGTACCGCGCCCGGCGGCCCTCGTCGCCGGTGAGCAGGCCGAGGTGGAGCGAGATCAGCGCCCAGTGCGAGGCCATGTGGGTGCGGGAGCGGTAGATCGTCTCGTCGGCGCCCCGCGAGAACCACTTCTCGAAGATCTGCGTCTCGGCGAAGGCGAGGAGCTTGTCGTACCGGGCGCGGTACGCCGGGTCGGCGAAGACGCCCTTGTTGTCGCGCATCGCGACGAGCAGCGCGGTCGCGTAGCGCCAGAAGTAGCTCTCGTAGAGCGGCACCTCGTCGTTCTCGCCGGTGCGCTGCGACGACCAGCCCTGGTACTGGTCGCGGAACGAGCTGACCGCCAGCGCCGTGGAGGGTTTCGCCATGGCGACCACGTTCTCCACGAGCAGCAGCGCCCGGTCCAGGAACCGGCGCTGGTCGGTGGCCCGGAACATGGCGACGCAACCGTCCACGTCGTACGCCAGGTCGTAGTGGTCCCGGCTGTCGCCCGACTGGCTCAGCGGCAGCCCGTTGCGGTACGAGAAATCCCAGCTCTTCATGAAGATCCCGGTCCAGAACGCGACCGTCTTGACCTTCTCCGCGTCCTGCGCGGACGGTGGCGCGCCCGGCATCGGCTCGCGCACCTCGGGAACGTCGGCGCGGTCGCTCACCGCGGTGTGTGCCGCGGCGGTGGCGGCGGCCGCCGCCCCCAGACCGATCGTGATCATCAGCGTGCGTCGTTTCATCGGACGACCAGCTCTCGCTCGGGTTGCCTGGCGCCGTCGGGCGTCAGGGCGGCCGCGGCGGCCAGCGCAGCGAAGATCCAGGCCAGCCGGGAGTCGTAGTAGTCGCCGGAGAACAGGCTGCTCAGCGACACGAACACGGACGCGGCCACGGCCAGCCCGGTCAGCTGCGGCCGCTGCCCGCCGCCGTGCACGATCCGGGTCCACAGCACGAGCGAGGTGGCGAGCAGGCCGAGCCCGATCAGGCCGCCCTCGCCGGCGACGCCGAGCACGTAGTTGTGCGGGTACTCGACCATCTGGTTGACGCCGATCTCCCCGTAGAAGCCGTCCAGCCCGGCGCCGAGGATCGGATGGTCGAGGAAGAGGTTCCACGCGGCCGCCCAGATCGAGGTGCGGTCGGACAGATATTGCTCCTGCACGGTCTGCTCGACGAACCGCTCCTGGAACAGGTCGGTGAAGGCGGGCGGGGCGAACGCCCAGAGCGCGGCGCACACCCCCAGCAGCAGCACGCCGGCCGCCACCACCGGCCCGGTCCGCAGCCGGCGGCGCAGCTTCAGCAGGGCGGCGAACCCGACCACACCACCGGCGAGCAGCCCGGCCCGGGAACCGGAGAGCACCGCCGCGAGCAGGAACAACGGCGTCACCAGCAGCGGCCAGACCCGGCCCGTCAGCAGGAACATGGCAACCGCGCTGATCACCCCGAGGATCTGGATGCGGACGAACACGTTCGGCCCGCCGCCGAACGCCGAGTAGCGGCCCTGCTCGCCCGGACCACCGGCGAGCGCGGCCAGCGCGAACACCACCGCGGCGACGAACATCAGCACGAACACGATCCGGATCACCCGCTCCGGATCGGCGGTCGCGTACGCGTAGAAGGCCAGCACCAGCACGCCGAGCAGAACCAGGTCGAGGGTCTGCGGGCCGACCCGGGCGGCCGGCGGCGCCCACAGGCCGGAGGCGATCTGATAGAGGAAGAACAGCACGGCCGCGACCAGCCAGCCCTCCCGGCCCGGGCCGCCGGTGCTCCGGGGCCGGTGTGCGGCGTCCAGGCCGAGCAGCACCAGCGCGATCGCCAGGCCGATCACCCGCAGGTCCACCCAGGCCAGGTCGAGCAGGCCGGCCCGGTCCAGCGTGTACCGGCCGCCGATGGTCACCAGGACCAGCAGCAGCCCCGGCGCGAAGAAGACCCGCGAGCTCATGCCCGATCCCTGGTGGTCACCGTGGTGACCAGCGCGAACACCAGGCAGGTGGCATAGCCGGCCAGCGAGCCCCAGGCCGCCCCGAGGATGCCCAGGCGGGGGATCAGCAGGACGTATGCCGCGAAGCTCACCACGAAGCCGGTGATCTCGGCGGCCGAGACCAGCTTGGCGTGCCCTTTCGCGATCAGCAGGCCGAGGGCGACCCGGGAGATCCCGTAGAGACCGGCCGCGACGACCAGCGGCACCACGATCGACACGGCCTCCGCGTACTGCTCGCCGAAGAGCGGCACGATCAGCAGGTAGAGCGAGCCCGCCGCGATCGGCACGACCGCCAGGACGTAGAGACCGACCGCCGTCATGATCGGCCGGGTCCGCAGCGTGCCCTCCTGGTGCGCCGACCGCCACCGGCCGAGCCGGGAGTCCGCGTAGGCCCGCAGCGGCCACGCCAGCAACTCGGTCATGGTGGCGACCGAGGCGTACAGGCCCAGGGCGGCGGTGGACGCCAGCGCCGGGATGACCAGCCGGTCGACCCGCAGCATCGCCATGTTGGAGATCGCGGCCGGGAAGAGCGCGAGGCCCTCCCGGCGGACCAGGCGGTTCTGCTCGGGCCGCACCGGGACCGCATCGGCGGCCGGCGGCAACCGCAGCCAGAAGACCAGATAGGCCACGGTCGGCACGGCGCCGGCGATCAGGTAGGCCAGCAGCCAGGCGGCCGGGTTGCCGGCGCCCGCCAGGTAGAGCCCGATCAGCATGGTGAGCAGCAGCAGCGCCTCGATCACCCGGCTGAGCAGGAAGTCGCGGGTCCGGCCCACCGCGATCGCGATCGACCGGGTGGCCAGGCCGGTGGTCTCGATCAGCGCGAACCAGGCGACCATCGCGCACACCGCGGCGCCCGGCGTGAGCCTCTCCGGGGCGGCCATCCACCAGATCAGCGCGGCGGTCAGGAACAGGCAGCACGGCACGGCAAGCAGCCGAGCGTACGCGCGGACCGCCGACGCCGGGGCCACGTTGTGGTAGCTCGCCACGAAACTGCGCTCGGTGCCGAGCAGCATCACCTGGGTCGCCAGATAGACCACCTGCAGCAGCAGCGCGACCTCGCCGCGATGGGTGGGGGTGAGCGAGCGGACCATCAGGATGTTCGCGGCCAGCGCCACCACGCCGGTGAGCACCTGCGAGGCGAGCAGCAGGACCGTCGGCTCGCGCAGCAGGGTCCGCACCCAGGTGACCGGGCCACCCTGGCGTGGCGGGCTGAGCGGGCCGGCCTGCGGCCGGTCCACCTGGACCTCACTCACCGCGCTGCTGCTCCTCGTCGGTGTCCTTCGGCGTCTCGGCGGCCGGCGCCTCGATCTCGCCGGAGTTGCGCTGCACCGGCAGGTGCGGGGCGTCCTTCTGCTCGGCCGGCGTGGTGAACACCCGGGCCCAGCCGCGGACCACGTTCGCCTCCGCGCCGGGCTCGTCGGTGCCGGTCTGCTCCGGCTCGGCGTCGATCACCGCCTTCACCACCCGGGCGCGGCCCCGCGCGGTGCCGACCGGCGGCAGCGAGACGAAGGTGTCGTCGGGCCGGGCCGGGCGGGCCTGGTCGGCGTCGGAGAACAGGCTCAGGCCGGTGTCGGCGGCCGGCACCTCGGCCACGCCCTCGGGCCAGTCCTTGCCGGTCGGCAGCTTGCGCGGCAGCGCGTTGAGCACCGCGCCGGCGAGCTGGGCGCCGACCCGTTCCAGCAGGTCCATGGAGCGCTGAACGTCGGCGGTCCGGGTCCGGTTGGCGCGCACGACCAGCAGCGCGCTGTCGGTGACCCGGCTCAGCACGGTCGCGTCGGCCACGCCGTGCAGTGCGGGCCCGTCCACCAGCACCACGTCGAAGCGCTCGGTGAGGGTGCGGACCGTCGCGTTGAGCCGTGGCGACGCCAGGATCTCCCCGGGGTCGGGGGCGTGCTCACCGGCCGGCAGCACGGTCACCCGGCCGTTCAGCGAGGTCTGCAGCACGTCGGTCATCCGGGCCGTGCCGGACAGCACCTCGGCCAGGCCCGGAGCGCCCTCCATCGCCAGGAAGCGGCCCATCCCGGGGTGGCGCATGTTGGCGTCGACCAGCACCACCCGGGCGCCGGTCTCGGCCATC
Organism: Actinoplanes sp. NPDC024001; assembly: GCF_040638955.1. NCBI lineage: Bacteria > Bacillati > Actinomycetota > Actinomycetes > Micromonosporales > Micromonosporaceae > Actinoplanes > Actinoplanes sp. NPDC024001. The sequence continues at coordinate 59,160 of NZ_JBEZZB010000009.1, read as the reverse complement.
GCGATGGCCAGCCCGCAGGTCACCGCGGTGGTGCCCTCCTTACGGTGCGAGCCGGTGAGCAGCAGCGAGCGCCCGCGGCCGCCGCGATGCGGGTCGGCCAGCGCCGGCATCAGGGTGCGCAACCGCCGGAACGCCTCGGCGAGGTCCCGGTCGGGGTGGCCGGCCCGGCCGGCCCGGCTGCCCAGCGAGATCATCCCGACCGTCTCCAGGCCCAGCCGCCGCAGGTCGTCCTCGTCGCCGACCGTCTTCGCGGTGGCCTCCCGGACGGCGACCGCGATCGCCCCGATCAGCAGCCCGAGCACGGCGGCGAAGCCGACGTTGCGCAGCATGTTGTCGGGATCCTGCACGGTCACCGCGTCCTGCACGATCGAGACCGCCGGGGCCGGGCCGTCCTCACCGGCCGGGGTGCCGATCTGCCGGGCCAGCCCGACCAGCACCGACGCCGCGGTCGTGACGATCTCCCGGCTGCGCACCGAGTCGGCGTCCACCGCCGAGACGACCAGCAGATCGGTGCCCTCCTGGACCTGCGCGGACAGGCTCTTCTGCACCTGGTCGGCGGTGAGCTCGGGACCGAGCCGGTCCACCACACCCTGTGCCACCCGCGGCCCGGTCAGCAGCGCGATGTAGGAGTTCAGCCGGCGTGCCTCGGCGTCCGGGTCGCCGTTGCCCCCGGTCACGAACAGGATCATGGAGGACCGGTAGGCGGGCGGCGCGGTCAGCGTCAGCCCCGCCGCGATGCCGGCGGCGAGCAGCACCGGCACCACCAGCCAGAGCCATCGGCGCCGGCAGGCCCGAACGTACGCACGAAGTTCCACGCTGACTTCCCCCGATCGTCAGACCCGCTCGGACAGCATCGGACGCCGGCCGTGCGCCCGGTCCAGAACTTCCTCGAAACGGTCGAAGAGCAGGTCCCGGGAGAACTGCTCGACGGCCAGCCGGTGCGCCGCCTGCCGCGCCTGCCGCAGCCACTGCTCGTCGCGCAGGTGCCGCACCAGCAGGCCGGCGGCCTCCTCGGTGTTCTCCGGGTGGAGCACCAGGCCGGCGCCGGTCTCGCGCAGCAGGTCGGCCTGCCAGCCGCCGTAGTTGATGGCGATCGGCCGGGACGCGGCGAGGGCGTCGAAGAACTTGTTGGCCGAGTTGTCCCACAGTCCGCGGATCGGCCGGACGAAGCTGGACGACATGGTGGCCGCGCCGAGGATCACCGGCAGCTGGGTCTTGGGCACCTTCTCCCACATGTGCACCACGTCGCCGAGCAGGCCGGACTCCGCGGCGAGCCGCTTGGTGGGCTCCCACTCCTTGCCGTGCCCGACGATCAGCACCCGCACGTCCGGGTCCAGCTGCCGCATCCGCTGCGCGGCGCGCACCAGGTATTCCACGCCGTTGACGGCGCCGAGCGCCCCGGTGTAGACGATCAGCGGCCGGTCGCCGAGCCAGTCGTGCGCGGCCCGGAAGTGCCGCACCTGCTCCGGGGCGACCGCGAACAGGTCCAGGTCGGCGGCGTTCGGGATGATCGTGGTCGGGGTGCCGGGCCGGCGCGCGGTGACCCCGGCGGCCATCCCCGGCGACAGCGCGATGACCTCCCGGGCGTTGCGGTACGCGAAGTTCGCCAGCGCGCCGGCCAGGCCCCGGGCGAGCGGGTTGCGCAGCGCGCCCATCTCGATCGGCACCTCCGGCCAGAGGTCGCGGACCTCGAAGACGAACGGCACCCGGCGCAGCTTGGCGGCGATCACCCCGGGCACCGCGACGGTCAGCGGGGTGCTGGTGGCGAAGACCAGGTCGGCCTTGAGCCGGGCGGCTTTCGCCCCGGCCAGAACCATGAACTCGGCGAAGGCGCGCAGCCGCCGCGCGTACGACATGTTGTTGGAGTAGGGCACCCGGAACCAGTGGACGGTGATCCCGTCGTCGTCGGTCACCCGCCAGCCCAGCTCCCGGGCTCCGGGCGTGATGTCGGTGGTGATCACGTCGACGCTGTGGCCGCGTGCGACCAGGCGGCGGGCCTGCTCGTAGGAGCGGATCCCGCCGGCCATCCGCGGATTGCAGTAGTACTGGTGGATGTAGACGATGCGCACCGGCCTGTCAGCCTTTCTTCTCGGAGGCGACCGACCGGACGGCGTCGACGACGCGGTCCCGGTCGCGGTCGGTGAGGGCGGATCCGCTCGGCAGGCAGATCCCGCGGTGGAACAGGTCGGCGCTGACCTCGCCGCCGCGCACCACGCAGTCCTGGAAGACCGGCTGCAGGTGCATCGGTTTCCAGGCCGGGCGCGCCTCGATGTCCCGCTCGGCCAGCGCGGCGAGGATCCGGTCGCGGCCGGCGCCGAACATCTCGGCGTCGATCAGCAGGCAGGTCAGCCAGTAGTTGGGCACGCCGTAGCCGGCGATCGGCATGAATCGCAGGCCGGGCAGGTCGCCGAGGGCCGCGCGGTAGTGCTCGAAGGTCCGGCGGCGGGCCTCGATCATCTGCCCGAGGCGCTGGACCTGGCCGCGGCCGACCGCGGCGAGCAGGTTGCTCAGCCGGTAGTTGTAGCCGACGCTGCGGTGCTCGTAGTGCGGCACCGGCTCGCGGGCCTGGGTGGACAGGTGCCGGACCTGCTTGGCGACGCTGCTGTCGTCAGTGACCAGCATCCCGCCGCCACCGGTGGTGATGATCTTGTTGCCGTTGAAGGAGAGCACGCCGGCCAGCCCGAACGACCCGGCCGGCCGGTCGCGGTAGGTGGCGCCGAGTGCCTCGGCGGCGTCCTCGATCAGCGGCACGCCGTAGCGGTCGCAGGCGGCGAGCAGCGGGTCGTAGTCGGCACACTGCCCGTACATGTCCACGGCGATCACCGCGCGCGGCAGCCGGCCGCGCTCGGCCCGGGTGCGCAGCTCCTCGGCGACCAGCTCCGGGTCGATGTTCCAGTTGTGCGGGGTGCTGTCCACGAAGACCGGGCGGGCGCCCAGGTAGGCGACCGCGTTCGCGGTGGCGGCGAAGGTGAACGAGGGCACCAGCACGGTGTCGCCGCGGCGCACCCCGGCCGCGATCAGCGCCAGGTGCAGGGCCGCGGTGCCGCTGCTGAGTGCCACCGCGTGGCGCACCCCGGTGACCTCGGCCACCTGCTCCTCGAAGGCGTCCAGGTCCGGGCCGACCGGGGCGACCCAGTTCGAGTCGAACGCCTTGAGCAGCAGCTTGCGCTCGACGTCGGTGACGTCCGGAGGGGAGAGGTAGATGCGGGTGTCAGTCATGGACCCGGGTCCTCAGCGCCAGGATCGGCCAGGCCGGGTGCAGGCCCTGCCGGTGGATGAACATCGGTGAGTCGCCGGGGTGCATCGCCGGGCGCAGCGTGGTGGCGAAGCTGCGGTAGCCGGCCTCCCGGGCGGCCCGCACGTCGCGCTCGCCGAAGTCGACCGTGGGATGCCCGTACGGCGCGGCGAAGTCGCGGATCTCGACGCCGAGCTCGGCCTCGATCTCGCGTTTGGAGCCGGCGATCTCGGCGGCCGCGGTGGCGTCGTCCTGGTCGGCCAGCCGGTGGTGGGTGACCGTGTGCGACCCGAAGTCGAAGCCGGCTGCCAGCAGGTCGCGGCAGTCCTGCCAGGTCAGGTTGCCCGGCTGCCCGACCAGCCCGGAGGTGAGGAAGAACATCGCCGGCACCCGCATCTCCAGCAGCACCGGCGCGGCCACGTCGCGCCAGGTCAGGTGGGCGTCGTCGAAGGAGAGGCAGAACACCGGCCCGGTCAGCGGCCGGTCACCGGCCAGGATCCGCAGCGCCTCGTCCCAGGAGACCATCGGCCCGAGTTGCTGCAGGGTGCGCAGGTGGCGCCGCAGATCGTTGCCGTACTCCGGCGGGACGTCGTGGTAGAAGGGGAAGTAGAGGCCGGGCGCCCGGGGCAGCCGGCGGCGCAGGCCGGCCGGGGCCAGGATCCGGCCCTGCAATCGGGGCCGGGCCCGCAGGCGGCTGCGCAACCCCAGCTCGTTCAGGCGTCGCTTGATCGCCGTCGGCGGCTGCATGCGATCGGCATCCTCCCGCTAGTCGTTCCCGACCCGCTCCCGGCCACGGCGCAGCGTGGCCCATCGCGGCCTTCACCCACGATTGCAAATGCGTACGGGCGGCGGCAGTAGCAATTGTCATAAGGAACGCGAGTATTATTCACTTCAATTAGGAATAGCCCGATCGGCTTCTTGTGGAATAGCCTCACGGCGGAGCATCATCCGGCAATAGGCCTAATTCCTTCAGCGGGGAGTGTCATGCTGCGTCTGCACCGGGTGGAGCCGTCAGCCGCCCTCTTCGGCGACCGGGCCGGCTACCCCGATCGCCTGATCTTCCACACTCCCGAGTGGATCTCTTTCGTGGCCGAGTGCCAGGGCGCCGACCCGGTGCTGGCCACCGTCACCGACGGCGGCACCCCGGTCGGCCACTTCACCGGCCTGATCACGAAGAAGTACGGGCTGCGCATCCTGGGCAGCCCGATGGCCGGCTGGACCACGTCCTACGTGGGCTTCAACCTGGATCCGCGGGTGCCGCGGCGCGAGGCGCTGCGGGCGCTGATGCCGTTCGCCTTCGACGAGCTCGGTTGCGCGCACCTGGAGATCCGCGACCGGTTCCTGACCGAGCCGGAGCTCGGCGGCATGGGCCTGGTCTGGGACAGCGCGCCGACCGCGGTGATCGACCTGAGCCCGGCGCAGGATGCCCTCTTCGGTGCGATGGCCAGCGCCTGCCGCCGCAACATCCGCAAGGCGGCGAAGTCCGGTGTGGTCGTCGAAGAGGTGCACGACGATCCCGCATTCGCCGATGAATTCTACGATCAATTGCGGGACGTATTCGCCAAGCAGAATCTGGTGCCCACCTATTCGGTGGAAAGAGTTCGGTCGTTGATCCGTCACCTGGAACCCGCCGGGCGGATCCTGCTGTTACGCGCCCGCGACCCGCAGGGCCGGTGCATCGCCACCGCGGTGCTGCCCTGGTACCACCGGACCATGTACTTCTGGGGCGGCGCGAGCTACCGCGAGCACCAGCACCTGCGGCCCAACGAGACGCTGATCTGGCACGCGCTGCGCTGGGCGAAGGAGCGCGGCGTCACCGAGTTCGACTTCGTCGGCGGCAACGCCTACAAGGCGAAGTACGGCACCACCGACGTGCCGGTGCCGTGGGCCCGCCGGTCCCGCTCGCCGCTGGTGGCCCGGCTGCGCGACGCGGCCAAGCAGGGGTTTGCGCTCAAGCAGCGGGCGGCGGCGCGGCTCAACGGAGCCGGGAAGCCCGCGACTCCAGATAGCGCTGCTCGGGCAGGCTGAGCGTCAGCCGCGCCGCCCGGCGGTACTGCTCCCGGGCGCCGTCGAGGTCACCGGCCAGCTCCAGCAGGTGGGCGCGGACCGCGGCGGTGCGGTGGTGGCGGGCCAGCACCGGGTCGGTCGCGGCCTCGTCGAGGGCGGCCAGCCCGGCGGCCGGGCCGTCGACCATGGCGCCGGCCACGATCCGGTTCAGGGTCACCATCGGGCTGGGCGCGAGGGCGTGCAGCATGCCGTACAGAATCCGGATCTGCGGCCAGTCGGTCTCCTCGGGCCGCGCTGCCTCGTCGTGGATCGCCGCGATCGCGGCCTGCAGCTGGAAGGGGCCGATCGGGGCCCGCGCCAGCGTGCGGGTGATGATCGCGACGCCCTCGGCGATCGCGGCCGCCTCCCAGCGACCCCGGTCCTGCTCGGCGAGCGGGATCAGGCTGCCGTCCGGACCGGTACGGGCCGGGCGCCGTGCGTCGGTGAGCAGCATCAACGCCAGCAGCCCGGCCACCTCGCCGTCGTCGGGCAGGCGCCGGTGCAGCTGGCGGGTCAGCCGGATCGCCTCCCGGGTCAGGTCGAGGCGGTGCAACTGCTCGCCGGAACTCGCCGTGTAGCCCTCGTTGAAGATCAGGTAGAGCACCTGGCGCACCGCCGCGAGGCGATCGGAGAGCTCGTGCGGCGCGGGCATCTCGAAGCGGGTGCCGGTGTCGCGGATCCGCTGCTTGGCGCGGCTGATCCGCTGGCCCACGGTGGACTCGGGCAACAGCAGCGCCCGAGCGATCTCCGCGGTGGTGAGCCCGCCCACCGCCCGCAGGGTGAGCGTCACCTGCGCCGGGACGGCCAGCGCGGGATGGCAGCAGAGCAGCAGCAACGCCAGCTCGTCGTCGCCGCGAACCTCCGGCGCCGGCTCGTGCCGGACCGTCTCCTCCCGGCGGCGCCGGGCGCTCTCGTTGCGCAGCAGCTCCACCCGGCGGCGGCCGGCCACGGTGATCAGCCAGTTCCGCGGCTGCGCGGGGATGCCGCTCGCCGGCCACTGCTGGGCGGCCGCCAGCAGCGCCTCCTGGACCGCGTCCTCGCAGGCCTCGAAGTCGCCGTAGCGGCGCACCACCGCGGCCAGGACCTGCGGTGCGTACTCGCGCAGCAGGTCCGGCAGGGTGGTCAGATCTCCCACGTGCTCATGTCCAGGACCGGCCGCACCTCGACCCGGGTGTAGGCCGCGTCCGGCGCCTTCGCGGCCCACGCGACCGCCTCGTCCAGGTCGGCGACGTCGATCAGGTAGAACCCGGCCAGATGTTCCTTGACCTCGGCGAACGGCCCGTCTGAGGTGATCGTCCGGCCGTCGCGGACCGACACCTGGGTGGCCAGCGCCGGATCGCCCAGTCCCTCGCTCACCACCAGCACGCCGGCCTCGCGCATCTGCTCGGTGAGCCGCAGATGGCCGAGGCCGAAGTCGGTGCGCTGCTGGTCGGTCAGGGTCTCCCAGGCCGCCAGCGACTGCGGGTTGGACTGGATCAGGATCAGGTACTTCATGTGTCTCCCCTTCCTCTCGTCCGGGACGTCGAACCCGGCCGGCCGGGTTTCGACATCATCGCGGAGAAAGAAGGGGGATGCGCTGGGCCCGCCGCCGACGCCCCTCGGCGGCGGGCCTCAGCCCGGGGAAAGACCTGTCAGGCCGCGGCGACCAGGTCGCGGACGGCCTGCGCGCTCGCCGGCGTACCGGGAAGTACCCCGTGGGGGCCGTAAGGAGTCACGTAGACCGGCGTGTCCCGCTGCGTGCGCCGGTTCTCGGCGAGCGGGCCGACGTCCACGGTGTCGTAGCCGATGCTGTCGAAGAAGGCGGTCACCGCCTGCTTGGCGGCCGCGTCGTCACCGGCGATCGGCAGCGCGGAGCGGTCCGGGCTGCCCGCCGGGCGGCCCAGCGTGCGCAGGTGCTCGAACCAGATGTTGTTGAAGCCCTTCACCACGGACGCCTCGGCGAGGTGTCGTTGCAGCAGCTCACCGGTGGTGCTGGAGCCGTCCTCCAGCTCGGGGAACTTGCCGTCGCGCTCGGGGTAGTAGTTGTTGGTGTCGATGACCACCTTGCCGGCCAGCGGCTCCACCGGGACGTCCCGGTAGGCGCGCAGCGGCACGGTGACCACCACGATGTCGGCTGCGGCAGCGGCCTCGGCCGGGGTCGCGGCGCGGGCCTTCGGGCCCAGCTCACCGACCAGATCTTGAAGAGTCTCGGGGCCACGCGAGTTGCTGAGCACCACGTCGTGGCCGGCGGCCACCGCGAGGCGGGCCACGGTGCTGCCGATGTTTCCGCTGCCGATGAGTCCGATCGTCGTCATGTCAGCGCGAACCTCCGGCGGGCCCGACCGATTCCGGCCGGCGGCACACCGTGACGGGTGGCACACCGGCCGGATCGGCGATGCGGTGGATCAGTTGCGCGCGGCGCCCGCCCAGGTCGCGGTCTCGTACGGCGCGATCACCATCGCGCAGACCGGCTCGCCCTCGCAGACCGCGCCGTGCACCACGAAGTCGGGGTCCGTGAACCCTTCCTCGTGGCCGCGGACCAGGTCACGCAGGCTGTTCTTGATGGCCTGGGTGACGTAGCCCTCGCTGGTGCCCTCGTGCTCCACGAACAGGCCGCCCTGCCCGTCGAGGCGCTGCACCCAGCCGATGCCGGCCCAGGCCTGCTCGCCCGGCTCGGTCGCGTACTGCTCGGCGTAGACGCAGTACAGCTTGTCGCCCCAGGCGCCCTGCGGCGCGGGCGTCTTGCCGGTCGCGTCGACCTGGGTGCCGGGCGGGATCACGCTCGACAGCCGGACCAGGTTGTAAACGGCGATGTCGGCCTGCACCAGCGCGTCGTGGAACGCCGACAGCGTGGTGGAGCCCCGCCCGATGACCTTGATGACCGGGATCTCGTCGTAAACCGCGGAAGTCTGCAAGCCAAGCCGTCCTTTGCTCGTTGCGTCGTCAACTCTCGGACTTCTCAGTCGGCAGGCCGGCGGGCGTACTGAAGGGTTTGCCTGTGGGTAAGACCATGGGATCCAGTCACGCCCGCACGTCGAGGAGATCCCGTGTTTCTGCTGTTCGGTCTGCGGACCAAGGACCACATGGTCGGCACCCGCATGATGACCTGCGAGATCTGCGGGTGGGAGGCGCCGCAGTCGGTGCTGCGGCGCAGCACGAAGTTCACCCTGTTCTTCATCCCGCTGTTCCCGGTCAAGCCCAGCCGGGAATACCTGGTGTGCGGCCACTGCCGCGGATTCCGCGAGGCGGGCCGCTCGCATGATCTGGCCTATCCGGGGTAGGCGGCAGTCGTTCCAACCGACTGCCCCCTGGAGGAGACCGTGGCGAACCCGCAGAGCGGCGGGGACGTGATCGACGTCCTCGTCGCCGACCACCGCGACGTGACCGCACTGATCGGCAACATCCGGTCGGTGGCCGACCCGATGATCCGGCGCGACCTCACCGACACCGCGATCAGCGAGCTGGTACGGCACGCCGTGGCCGAGGAGATGTACGTCTACCCGGTCATGAAGAAGTACCTGCCCGACGGCGAGAAGGCCGTCCAGCACGACATCGAGGAGCACAAGGAGCTCGAGACGACGATGAAGCGCCTCGAGGGCCTGGACGTCGAGACGTCCGAGTTCTCCCAGGCGCTGAACAAGCTGGAGGAGCTGCTCGCCGACCACGTGCAGGACGAGGAGAACGAGCAGTTCCCCGAGCTGCGCCGCCGGGTCCCGGCGGAGGAGCTGACCGAGCTCGCCGGCAAGGTGGAGACCGCCAAGAAGCTGGCGCCCACCCGGCCGCACCCCGGCGCCCCCAACGCCGAGCTGTTCCACAAGCTGGTCGGCCCCGGCGTCGGCCTGGTCGACCGGCTCCGCGACAAGCTGACCGGCCGCGCCACGAAGTGACTCAGGCCGGCTGGATCCAGTCGAAGGTGCGTTCCACCGCGCGGCGCCAGTTGGCGTACTCGGTGGAGCGCACCGCCGGGTCCATGGCCGGCATCCACTGCCCGGCGATGTGCCAGTTGCGGCGCAGCCCGTCCAGGTCCGGCCAGTAACCGACGGCGAGCCCGGCGGCGTACGCCGCGCCCAGCGACACCGTCTCCACCGCGAGCGGCCGGACCAGCGGCACGTCCAGCACGTCCGCGATCATCTGCATCAGCAGGTTGTCCGCGGTCATCCCGCCGTCGACCTTCAGCGTGGTGAGGGTGAGCCCGGAGTTCGCGTTCATCGCGTCGACCACCTCGCGGGTCTGCCAGGCGGTCGCCTCCAGCACCGCACGGGCCAGGTGCCCCTTGGTGATGTACGAGGTCAGGCCCACGATCACGCCCCGGGCCTCGCTGCGCCAGTAGGGGGCGTACAGGCCGGAGAAGGCGGGCACGATGTAGCAGCCGCCGTTGTCGGCGACGGTCCGGGCCAGGGTCTCGATCTCCGGCGCGCTGGAGATCAGTTCCAGCTGGTCGCGGAACCACTGCACGAGCGATCCGGTGATCGCGATCGAGCCCTCCAGGGCGTACGCCGCCGGTTCGCCGGCGATCCGGTACGCCACCGTGCTGAGCAGCCCGTGGTCCGAGCGGATCAGCTCGGTGCCGGTGTTGAGCAGCAGGAAACTGCCGGTGCCGTAGGTGCATTTCGCCTCGCCCGGCGTGAAACAGGTCTGCCCGAACAGCGCCGCCTGCTGGTCGCCGAGCGCCGCCCCGATCCGCACCCCGGGGAAGGCCGCGGTCGCCGTACCGAACACGCCGATGGACGGGCGGACCTCCGGCAGCATGGCCCGGGGGATGCCGAAGAAGGCCAGCGACTCGGGCGACCAGTCCAGGGTGCGCACGTCGAGCAGCATGGTGCGGCTCGCGTTGGTGACGTCGGTGACGTGCAGGCCGCCGGTGAGGTTCCAGATCAGCCAGGTCTCCATGGTTCCGCAGAGCACGTCGCCGCGCTCCGCGCGCTCGCGCAGGCCGGGCGTGTGGTCCAGCGCCCACTGCAGGCGCGGCCCGGAGAAGTACGTGGCCAGCGGCAGCCCGCACCGCTCCTCGACGGATTTCGCCTCCGGCCGGGCGGCCAGCTCGTGCACCAGTGCGTCGGTCCGGGTGTCCTGCCAGATGATCGCCCGGCCGATCGGGGTGCCGGTCTGCCGGTCCCACAGCACGGTGGTCTCCCGCTGGTTGGCGATGCCCAGCGCGGCCACCTGGTCCAGGCCGATCCCGGCCCGGCGCAGCGCCCGCGGCGCCAGCCGCTCCACGTTGCGCCAGATCTCGGCCGCGTCGTGCTCGACCCAGCCGGGCCTCGGGAAGTGCTGCTTGTGCTCCTGCTGGGCCAGCGAGACCAGCTGGCCGCGCCGGTCGAACACGATGCAGCGGGTGGAGGTGGTGCCCTGATCGATCGCGACCACGAAACGCTCGGTCATCGGGTGGCTCCCAGGTCCCGGGAGACCGCGCGGGCGGCGTCCCGGACGTAGGTGACGAGGCGGGAATGCGGCCGGTAGTGGCTGTCGCAGATGCGCTCGACCGGCCCGGAGACGCCGATCGCGCCGACCACCAGACCGCCGTAGCCGCGGATCGGCGCGGCCACCGCGGCCTGGCCGAGCAGGAACTCCTCGACCTCGGCGGCCCAGCCCGACTCCCGCACGCCGTCCAGGGCGGCGCCGAGCGCGCGCGGCTCGACCAGGGTGCGGCGGGTGAAGGCCTCCAGGTCGTTGAAATCAAAAGCGCCGGCCCGGTACGCCAGGAGCACCTTGCCGAGAGCGGTGGCGTGCAACGGCAGCAGAGCCCCGACGTCGAGCGTCTGGAAGGTGTCGTCGGGCCGGAAGACGTGGTGCACGACCAGCACCCGTCCCTCCAGGACGGTCCCGATCCGGACCGCCTCCCCGCTGCGTGCGGCCAGCGGATCGGCCCAGTTGATCGACCGGGACCGCAGCTCGTTGATGTCCAGATAGCTGGTGCCCAGGTGCAGCAGGGCGCCGCCGAGCTGGTACTGCCCGGAGACCCGGTCCTGCTCGACGAAGCCGACCACCTGCAGGGTGCGCAGGATGCCGTGGGTGGTGCCCTTGGCCAGGTCGAGCGCCCGGGCGATCTCGCTGAGGCCCAGCTTGCCCGGCCCAGTCGCGAGTATCCGCAGGATCGCGGCGGCTCGCTCGATCGACTGCACCGTACCGGGCATGTTCCGGACCCTATGCCACCGTGTGACGACCCGCTGTGTTCGGCGTTCGACATTGTCGACCGCTGTTCATTGCCCCATACCGATGTCGTTCCTAGCGTCCCAGGCAACGGATTAGGGGAGGGAGCATGGCTAAACGACCCAGGATTCCAGGCTTGCTCGGCGAGTGTGCGGCCGAGTTCGCCGGCACGATGATTCTCATCCTGTTCGGTGTCGGCGTGGTGGCGCAGGTCGCCGGCGCGGGCATCGGAGACCACGACAGCATCGCCTGGGCCTGGGGCCTGGGCGTGGTGTTCGGCGTCTACGTCGCGGCGCGGATCAGCGGCGCGCACCTCAACCCGGCGGTCACCATCGCGCTCGCGGTCTTCAAGGGCTTCGAGTGGCGCAAGGTGGCACCCTACATCGTCGCCCAGTTCCTCGGCGCTTTCGTCGCCGCCCTGCTGGTGCGCTGGAACTACACCGAGGTCCTGAACGCGGCGGACCCCGGACTGACCATCAAGACGCAGGGTGTCTTCTCCACCCTGCCGGGCAACGGCACGCTGCCGATCAGCGAGTGGGGCGCGTTCCGCGACCAGATCATCGGCACCGCGATCCTGCTGTTCCTCATCCTCGCGGTCACCGACGTGCTCAGCACGCCGCCGCAGGCCAACCTGGCCCCGTTCATCATCGGCCTGATCGTCGTCGGCATCGGCATGGCGTGGGGGACCGCCGCCGGCTACGCGATCAACCCGGCCCGTGACTTCGGGCCGCGCCTCGCCAGCTTCCTCACCGGCTATGAGGACGCTTTCCGAGATCAGACGGGGTATCTCTACTTCTGGGTGCCGATAGTCGCGCCCATCCTCGGTGGGATTCTCGGCGCGGGCCTGTACAAAGTTCTGGTCGGGCGCTTCCTGCCCGCCGAGGGGCCGCCGGAACCGGGCCGGGTGCCGACACCCCGAGGAGACGACGACAACGTGGAGGCACGCCGTGGCTGATTTCGTCGGTGCCGTGGACCAGGGCACGACCAGCACCCGCTTCATGATCTTCGACCACGGCGGCAACGAGGTGGGCCGTCACCAGCTGGAGCACGAGCAGATCCTGCCGCAGGCCGGATGGGTGGAGCACAACCCGATCGAGATCTGGGAGCGGACGGTCGCCGTCGTGCGCACGGCCATGCAGAAGGCCAACCTGGCGGCCAGCGACCTGGCCGCGGTCGGCATCACCAACCAGCGCGAGACCGCGGTGGTGTGGGACCGGCGCACCGGGCGGCCCTACTACAACGCGATCGTGTGGCAGGACACCCGTACCGATCGGATCGCCTCCGCGCTGGACCGCGACGGGCGTGGCGACGTCATCCGCCGCAAGGCCGGCCTGCCGCCGGCCACCTACTTCTCCGGCGGCAAGATCCAATGGATCCTGGAGAACGTCGACGGGGTCCGCGAGGCGGCCGAACGCGGCGACGCGATCTTCGGCAACACCGACAGCTGGCTGATCTGGAACATGACCGGCGGCGTCGAGGGCGGCAACCACCTCACCGACGTCACCAACGCCAGCCGCACCATGCTGATGAACCTGGAGACGCTGGACTGGGACGACGAACTGCTGTCCTTCTTCACCATCCCCCGGCAGATGCTGCCGGAGATCCGGCCGTCGTCCGACCCGAACACCTACGGCGTGGCCCATTCGCCGGGACCCCTCGGCGGCGACGTGCCCATCACCGGCGATCTCGGCGACCAGCAGGCCGCCACGGTCGGCCAGGTCTGCTTCGCGCCCGGCGAGGCCAAGAACACCTACGGTACGGGCAACTTCATGCTGCTCAACACCGGCAACAACCTGGTCCGCTCGGAGAACGGGCTGCTCACCACGGTGTGCTACAAACTCGGCGACGCCGCACCGGTCTACGCCCTGGAGGGCTCGATCGCGGTGACCGGCTCCGCCGTGCAGTGGCTGCGCGACCAGTTGCACATCATCAACTCGGCGCCGGAGAGCGAGACACTGGCGGCGCAGGTGCCGGACAACGGCGGCGTCTACTTCGTGCCGGCGTTCTCCGGGCTGTTCGCGCCGTACTGGCGCTCCGACGCCCGGGGCGCCATCGTCGGGCTGTCCCGCTTCAACACCAGCGCGCACATCGCCCGCGCCACCCTGGAATCGATCTGCTATCAGACCCGCGACGTGGTCGACGCGATGGCGCAGGACTCCGGGGTGACGCTGGACGTGCTCAAGGTGGACGGCGGCATCACCGTCAACAACCTCTGCATGCAGATCCAGGCGGACGTGCTCGGCGTGCCGGTCAGCCGCCCGGTGGTGGCCGAGACCACCGCGCTCGGCGCCGCGTACGCGGCCGGGCTCGCGGTCGGCTTCTGGAAGAACACCGACGAGCTGCGCGAGAACTGGAACGAGTCGCAGCGCTGGCAGCCGAACTGGTCGCAGGAACAGCGCGAGCAGGGCTTCGGCAAGTGGAAGAAGGCGGTGCAGCGAACCCTCGACTGGGTGGATGTGGACTGATCATGACAGCTCTGTCACCTTCCTACCGGGACGCCGCCCTGACCGCGCTCGCCGCGGCCGAGGTCGACGTGCTGGTGATCGGTGGGGGAGTGGTGGGGGCGGGTTGCGCGCTCGACGCGGTCACACGGGGACTGACCGTGGGCCTCGTCGAGGCGCGCGACTTCGCCTCCGGCACGTCCAGCCGGTCCAGCAAACTGATCCACGGCGGGCTGCGCTATCTGGAGATGCTGGACTTCGGGCTGGTCCGTGAGGCGCTGCGGGAGCGTGGTCTGATCCTGCAGCGCCTCGCGCCGCACCTGGCCCGGCCGGTCCGGTTCCTCTACCCGCTCAAGCACCACGGATGGGAGCGCCTGTACGCCGGATTGGGCGTCACCCTCTACGACACGATGGCCTGGTCGCACTCGCTGCCCCGGCACCGGCACCTGACCCGGCGCGGCGCGCTGCGCGCCTGCCCGGCACTGCGGGCGGACTCCCTGGTCGGCGCGCTGCAGTACTACGACGCGCAGGTGGACGACGCCCGGCACACGATGTTCCTGGCCCGTACCGCCGCCGCGTACGGGGCACACGTCGCCTCCCGGACCGAGGTGGTCGGCTTCCTGCGCGAGGGGGAACGGGTCACCGGGGTGCGGGTCCACGACCTGGAACACGACCGGACCTTCGAGATCCGCGCCCAGCAGGTGGTCAACGCGACCGGGGTGTGGACCGACGACACCCAGTCACTGGTCGGCGAACGCGGGCAGATCCACGTCCGCGCCTCCAAGGGCATCCATCTGGTCGTGCCGCGGGACCGGATCCAGTCGTCGACCGGGCTGATCCTGCGTACCACGACCAGCGTGCTCTTCGTCATCCCGTGGGGCCGGCACTGGATCGTCGGCACCACCGACACCGACTGGTCGCTGGACAAGGCGCACCCGGCCGCCTCCAGCAAGGACATCGACTACCTGCTCGCCGAGGTCAACAAGGTGCTGTCGCGGCCGCTGGAACGCGCTGACGTGGAAGGCGTCTACGCCGGGTTGCGGCCGCTGCTCACCGGTGAGTCCGACTCGACGTCGAAGCTGTCCCGCGAGCACTCGGTGGGCAGCCCGGTCCCCGGACTGGTGGTGGTCGCCGGGGGTAAGTACACGACGTACCGGGTGATGGCCCGCGACGCGATCGACGCGTGCGTGCACGGGCTGGCCCGCACGGTGCCGCGCTGCGTCACCGACGAGGTGCCGCTGCTCGGCGCGGAGGGTTATCCGGCGCTGTGGAACCGGCGCGGGCTGCTGGCCGCCGAGTCCGGGCTGCACGTGGCCCGGGTCGAGCACCTGCTGCGCCGGTACGGGACGCTCACCAGCGAACTGCTCGACCTGATCCGCGAGGAGCCCGGTCTGGGCCGGCCGATCGACGGGGCCGACGACTACCTGCGGGCCGAGTTCATCTACGCGGCCGCGGCCGAAGGGGCCCGGCACCTGGTGGACGTGCTGGCCCGGCGTACCCGGATCTCCATCGAGACCTTCGACCGCGGCATCGTGGCCGCGCCGGAGGCGGCCGAGCTGATGGGCCGGGTGCTGGGGTGGACACCCGAGCAGTGCGACCGTGAGGTGGAGAACTACCGGCTGCGGGTGGAGGCCGAACGCGCCTCCCAGGAACAGCAGGACGACGAGACCGCCGACGCCGCCCGGCTGGGCGCCCCGGATGTCATCCCCGTCCGGCTGTCCTGAGAGAACCCGGCGATGATCAGCCGGCGGCGGTGGTGGCCGGCTGATCCGCGATCGGGCGGAACGCCGCGGCGTAGTCCCGGGCGAAGCCGGCCAGCGTCCGGGCCGGCCGCCCGGTGAGCCGCGGGATCGTGTCGGTGACGCCGGCCATCCGGCCGGACCGCTGGGCGGCGAAGATCGCGACGATGGCGTCGGCGGTCTCCGGTGGCATCCCCTCGGCGGTCATCGCCCGGCGGGCGTCGTCGTCGCTGACCGGCACGTAGGAGACGGTGCGGCCGGTGGCCGCGGACAGTTCGGCGGCGATCCGTTCATAGGTGACCGCCTCCGGGCCGGTCAGGGTGTAGATCCCGGTCAGGTCGCCGGTCAGCAGTTCGGCGGCGGCCTCCGCGACGTCGCGGGGATCCACGAACGAGATCGCCGCGGTGCCGGCCGGGGCGAACAGCATGCCGGTCCGCGCGATCGACCCGGCGTAGGCCAGCAGGTTCGTGAGGTAGGTGCTGGGGCGCAGCACGGCCGTGGCCATGTTCTTCGTGGCCAGGTGCTGCTCGATGGCGCCGTGCCAGCGCTCGAAGAGCAGCGGCGAGCCGGGGGAGGCGTCCGGGCCGGAGAGTTTGACGATCCGGCGGACACCCGCGGCGACGGCCGCGTCGATCGCCGCGCACTCGTACTCCACCTGGCCGGGAACGTTGCCGCAGGCCAGGAAGAGCTGGTCGGCGCCGGCCAGGGCGCGGTCCAGCGAGGCACGGTCGGCGAAGTCGCCGGTGATCTCGCCGGAGCGGGCGGGACGGCGGACGAGGGCGCGTACCGGCACGCCACGGGCGGTGAGAACGCGGACGAGGTGCCCGCCCACATTGCCGGTGGCGCCGGTCACCAGGATGGTCATCGGATTTCTCCCTTGCCGGGTCGGATGTTCGGGTTGAGGTGGAAGACGTTCTCCGGGTCGAAACGCTGCTTGAGGGCGGTGAGCCGGGCGAGCCGGTCGCCGTACGCCGCCCGGACGCCGTCCGGGCCCTCGTCGGAGAGGAAGGTGGCGTACTGGCCGTCGCTGTGCGGGCCGAGCCGGTCCCAGCCGTCGCGCACCCAGGCGCGGTGGCGGCCGGGGTCCGGGTCGCCGGGGCGCCAGTTCGCGATCAGCCGCAGCTCGAAGCCGGGTGCCCGGGCGCCGACCGCGGTGGCCTCCGGCGCCACCCGGCTCGCCGCCCCGCCGATCACCCAGCCGTTGACCAGCGAGAACGGCGAGGTCATCGAGGTGACGAACGCGGTGATCAGGTCGGCCACCGCGCCGGTGAGGGCGGGCAGCCGGCGCGAGCGCCAGTAGGAGGCGGTACCGGCCGGGGCGCTCAGGTCGAGCATCGACTGGATCGAGCGGTACGGGACCGGGCGGACCAGGTCACCGATCGGCGTGCCGGTGCCGCGCAGCGGGGCCAGCACCCGGGCGCCCTCGGCGAGGTCGCCGCACCAGACCGGCAGCAGGCCGAGAACCGGGGTGCCGTACCGGTCGGCCGGCAGGAACGGCATCGGCGGCGCCGGCGCGGCGAGGAGGACGACGCTCAGCTCGTCCGGGGCGGTGGGCGCGAAGTCGTTCAGGAACCGCAGCACCCGGGCGGCCTGGTCGAGCGGCCAGAAGATCGGCCCGCCCAGCACCAGCGGCCCGACCGGGTGCAGGTCGTACTCGAACGCGGTGACTACGCCGAAGTTGCCGCCGCCGCCGCGCAGGCCCCAGAGCAGGTCGGCGTCGGCCCGGACCCGCTCGCCGTCGGCCGTCACGACGTCGGCGCCGCGCAGGTTGTCGACGGTCAGGCCGTGGCGGCGCAGCAGATGCCCGAAGCCGCCGCCGAGCGTCACCCCGGCGATCCCGGTGGAGCTGATCGTCCCGCCGGTGGTGGCCAGCCCGTGCCGCTGGGCGGCCAGGTCGAACTCGGCCCAGGTCAGGCCGGCTGCGGCGCGGGCGGTGCGGCGGACCGGGTCGATCGTGACGGACTTCAGCCCCGAGAGGTCGATGACCAGGCCGCCGTCGCGTACCCCGTACCCCAGGACCGAGTGACCGCCGCCGCGGACCGCGACCGGAAGGTCGTGCTCGCGGGCGAAGCGAATCGCCTCCTGGACGTCGTCGGCGCCCGCGCAGCGGGCGATCAGAGCCGGATGCCGGTCGATCGCGCCGTTCCAGACCCGGCGGGCCTCGGCGTAACCCTCCTCGCCGGGCCGCAGCAGCGTGCCGCGGAAGCGGGCACGCAGCCGGTTCGCGAGATCGCGATGCACTGTTGTGGTCATGCGGGCAGGATGCGCCGGGAGGCGTTCCACCGGCGTTCCACGGACAGGCCGGGCCCGCGGTCACGCGGCTAACCGCTCAGCGCCTCCCGGGCCGTCGCGTCCCAGACCCGCACGTTGCCGGCGAGCAGCCGCCGGGCGGTGGCCGTCGCCTCGCCGGTCAGCCCGGCCGCCTGGGCCGCGGCCAGCCGGATCCGCAGCAGGATCGCCGGCACGCCCGGCGCGGAGTCGCGGCCCGGATCGGCCAGCGCGGCGTCGATGCGGTCCAGGCCGGGGCCGGCCGACCCGTCGAGCACCGCGAGATAGCCCGTCATGGCCTGCGCGCACAGCCGGATCGGTGGGGCCTCGACCCGGTCGCAGAGCGCGGCCAGCTCGCCGGCCCGGCCGCGCAGCGACCCCAGGTCGGCCAGGTCGAGGTCGAGCAGCGCGGCGAAGAGCAGCGCGGCGGCCAGGGTGAACGGATGACCGACGGCGCGGCCCAGCTCCACCGCACGGCCCTGCAGGGTACGGGCCCGCGCCGGCTCGCCCGAGCAGAAGTGCACGTGCGCGAGCCGGGCCAGGCACAGCACCTGCGGATCCTGGCTGTACGCGAGCAGGTGCGCCGACCGGTTCTCCGGCCGGTAGCGGTCGACGGCGGCGCGCAGGTGCATCCGGGCCAGCGCCGTCTCGTTGCGCCAGGCCGCGGCCACGCCCTGGACGAAATGGCCCTCCACGGCGAGCACGTTGTCGTCGGCGCCGAGCGCGCAGAGCCGGGCGCCGGACTCGCGGGCCGCCTCGAACTCGCCGCGGGACAGCTCGGCCATCGCCCGGGCCCGCAGCAGCGGGGCGCCCGGTTCGGTGCCGAGCCGGGCGGCGATGGTGAACGCCCGGTCCAGCACGGTGCGCAGCCGCCGCGACGCGTACCCCTCGGCGGCGACGAGCGGGCCGGGAAGCCGGGACAGCAGCTCCAGCTCGCGGTCGGTGCCGGGATCGGAGCGTACCGACTCCCACGCCTGATGCAGCAGGTCGGCGGCGTTCGCGTCGGCGTAGCGGTGGCTCGCGGCGGTCGCCGCGCGCACATACCAGCCGACCGCCTCGTCGGCCTTCCCGGCCGCGCGCAGATGCGCGGCCACCTGGCCGGCGACCAGATCCAGCCGGCCGGCGTGCACCTCCGGCAGAGCGCGGGCGAGCAGCTCGTGGTTGCGGCGGCGCCCGGCCGGCGACAGCCTCCGGTACGCCACCTCCCGCAACTTGTCGTGGCTGAAGTCGTAGGTGTCCCCGCCGCCGGTGAGCAACAGCTCCCGCCGCCACAGCTCGTCCAGGTCGGGCGCCACCCGGTCCGCGCCGCCGGGATGCGCGCGGGCCAGCACGTCCACCGACACCGACGACCCGGCCGTGGCGGCCACCCCGAGCAGCTCGCGGGCGCCGTCGCTCAGCTGGAGCAGCCGGCTCTCCAGGACCGCCTGCACCCGCGGGGTGAGCACCGGTGGCGTGCCGCCGCCGTGCCAGCCGGCCCGCAGAGCCTCCACGATGAAGAGCGGATTGCCCTCCGTCTCGGTGTGCAGCCGGGTCAGGTCGCGCTCGCTGAACGAGTGCCCGTGCCGGGCGGCGAGCGCTCCGGTCTGCGCGCGGTCCAGCCGCTCCAGCGGCAACTCGGTGCAGTGTCCGCGGGCTCGCAACTCGGCGAGCAGGATGTGCGCCGGGTGCCCGGGATCCGTCTCGGCGGGCCGGGCCGTCGCGGCCAGCAGCAGCGGAGACCGGGAGCCGGTGCGCAGCAGGTAGTGCACGAACTGGCAGGTGGCCGGGTCGGCGGCGTGCAGGTCGTCGGCGACCAGCAGGACCGGGCGGTCGCCGTCGCGCAGGGCGGCGGCCACCGCGTCGAACAGCCGCAGGCGGGCGCCCGGCTCCGGCGGCGCCGGATCGACGGGAAGTTCGGGCAGGAGCACAGCGAGCGTGGCCAGCTGGGCGGCGGTGAGCCGGGCCCGCCACCGGGCCGGGCCGAGATCACGCAGCCAGGCGGCCAGCGGCGCGTACGCCAGGGTGCCCTCCGCGGGATAGGAACGGGCGAACGCGTGCGCGGCGCCCTGGTGCGCCACCCAGTGGCGGAACTCCTCGACCAGGCGGGTCTTGCCGATGCCCGGCTCGCCGGTCACCACCACCAGGTGCGAGGCGCCGGCGGCGGCGTCGCGCCACAGGCCGGTCAGGCGCTGCCGCTCCGTACGGCGGCCGACGTACGGGGTGCCGCCGCCCCTGCGGGGAGTGGGGTCGTGGCGGGGGAGCAGGGCCTCGTACTGTTCCCGCACCCGCGGCGACGGGTCCACGCCGAGCTCGTCCGCGAGCACCGATGTGTACTCGTGGTAGACCCGGATCGCCCGGGCCCGATCGCCGAGCGCGTCGTGCAGGCGCATGAGGTTGCGGTAGGGCGCCTCGGCCAGCGGGTCCAGCCGCCGGGCCTGCTCGGCGTAGCGCACCGCGGCGTGCGGGTCGCCGGAGGACTCGAGCAGTGGGACGAGCCGGTCGAGCGCCGCACCGGCCCGACGGCGGTAGTCGTCCCGGGCGCCGGCCGGCCAGTCGTCGTAGCAGCTGTCCAGCAGGTCACCGGTGTAGAGGTCGGCGGCGGCCCGCAGCCAGGGGGTGGGGTCCTCGGCGCTGTCCGCCTTGGCGAGGGCGGCGTCGAAATCGGCCACATCGGAGCGGACGTGGTGCAGCGTCAGCGTCCCGGCTCCGGTCACCAGGTGGGCGTCCAGGGCCGGGACGGACCGGCGCAGGGTGTGCAGGAGGTGGCGCAGGTTGGTGCGGGCCTGCGACGCGGTGGAGTCCGGCCACAACAGGAAGGCGACCCGGTCGCGGGGGTGCGGGATGTCCGGGCGCAGAGCCAGATAGGCCAGCAGGGACCGCGCCCGGGCCGAGGCCGGCGTGACGGGCGTGTCCGGTGCGGACAGGGCGAATGCGCCGAACAGGCGTGCCTCCAGCACAGCCCTATCCTCGCCGTCCTGAGGAAAGGCCGCCAGGTGCCGGGGTGCGGGCGTCGGGCCGGCAGTTCTCATCGCCCAGCGCTGCCAGCTGCCGTCATCCCCGCCGCGCCTTCGTACCTTTTGGTTCGTACCTATTGGAAGGCCTCCAGGTTCTCGGTGACCCAGGTCCGGTAGGTGCGGGCCGGTCGGCCGGTCACCTCCTCGACCGTCGGCAGCACGGTATAGCCGGCCTCCGGCGGGTCGGTGCGCATGGTCAGGAAGAACTCGATGTCCTCGTCGCCGAAGCCCTGCGACCGCCACTGCGCGACGACCTCGTCGCGGGACAGCTCGACGAAGCGGATCTCCCGCCCGAGCACCTCACCGATGATCCTCGCCTGGTCGGGCGGGGTCAGCACTTCCGGGCCGGTCAGCCAGTACTCCCGGCCGTGGTGCCCGTCGCCGGTCAGCACGGCGGCCGCGGTCTCGGCGATGTCCCCGTCGTGGATCATCGCGCTGCGGGCGCCGGGGAAGCCGGCCCGGATCACCGACTCGGTGCGAACTGAGTCGGCCCACTCCAGGGTGTTGGACATGAACTCGACCGGGCCGAGGAAGGTCCAGCGCAGGCTGCTGGCCTCGATGGCCTCCTCGAGTGGGCTCTTGGTGACGTCGCCCTTGAGAACCGACACAGCCGAGACACCGGACTTGGCGGCCAGCTCGGTGATCTGCTCGCCGTTGGTCAGCGGGGCATAGTCATCGCCGAACGTGATCAGATGGGCGGCGTCCGCGCCCTCGAACGCCGGGGCCAGGGCGGCGGTGTCGGACAGGTTGCCGGCCAGCACCTCGACCCCTTCGGGGAGGGCGGCCCGGGACGGATCACGGGTCAGGGCACGCACCCGGTGGCCGGCGGCGAGCAGGCTGTCGACAAGCGGGCGGCCCACGTTGCCGGTGGCGCCGGTGACGAGGACGGTGCGAGGTTCGGAAGTCGTCATGCCCGCACGCTAGGACCGATTGCGGTCACTCCCTGTCCGCAGCATTCATTGATCCGAAGTCGCCCCGCCGTCGTCTCCCGTGCGCATCCCACGGCTGCATAGCCTATTGGGATGGGTTCCTAGGATGCTTTACGCGATGTGCCTAGCCCCTCCGGAGACCTACCGCGGTCCGGACGCCTGCACGCCCAGCGACGGTCAGCGAGCCTGCCTTCCATGAGAGGCGGCCGAGCAGCGCGAGCCGTCGCTCATGCAACCAACCTGCCTTGCGGCGCAAGCATTGGCGACGGCCGCGCGGTGCCAGCCGCCGCGCCAGGCACCCAACCAGCTTCGCGACACCTGCGTGGGCGACGGCTGAGGCGGGCGACGGCTGAGGCGGAGCTGACAGCGTTGGTTCGGCCGAGGCGGTGGGTGGTCAGGCGTCGCGGGAATGGAGGGCGAAGGCGGCAGCGCCGAGAGTGGCGGCGGTCCAGACGAGTGCGCCTGGCAGGCCTTGGGCTTGGTCGAGCAGGGCGGTGTCCGGCAGCCAGGGATCGCTTGCGGGCCAGCGAGCCCGCAGCAATGGGCAGGCGATGAGATAGGCCGTCAGTACCACACCGACACCGGCGACTGCCTGCCGGAGTAACCCGCCGATGCCGGCCGCCAGCAGCATTGAGGCGGTCAGCGGCAGGGCGGCGGAGGTGTCACCGCCTAGCAGGGCCGTGGTCGCTGCGAGCGGTGCGGCCACGATGGTCAGGGCGAGCGCTTTGTTCATGGCCAGGGGCAGCCGGCGGGGGAGGGCCAGCAGGGTGGTCCGGATCTGGCCGCCGCCCTGGTATTCGTGGGTGGCCGCGAGGACGCCGAAGACCAGCAGGCCGGCCTGGGTGTGGACGAGCACCGAGCCGGGCAGGTCCAGGGCGCGCAGCAGCAGCGTCACCGCGAGAGTGAGCAGGGCGGTGATCCACAGTGAGGGCAGCGTGAGGAGTTTGCCGATCTCGGCGCGGAGTGCGTTCACGCGTCGCGCCGGTGGAAGAGGTAGCCGGCGAGCGCCAGCAGGGCGGCGACCCAGGCGGTCATGACCATGCCGGCGGTCAGCGGGGAGATGTGCACGGGGACGTCGATGCTGCGCAGGAACATGTGGGCGCCGACGATGTCCGGCAGGTAGGCGGCGATCGGGGTCACCTTGGTCAGCAGGTAGGAGAAGGAGACCACGGCGGAGTTCACGATCAGCACGGTCAGCGTGATGATGCCGTTGCGGGCGATCAGGGTGATGGCGTAGGCGAGCAGGGCGATCAGGGTCCAGTAGAGGACGGCGGCCCCGATTCGTACCGGATGGGGGGCTGGCACCGCCGTACCGTGCAGGTGTGTGGTCAGCGCGAGGGTCGCGATCGCGGTGAGCGTGCCTTGGACCGCGACGATGAGGGCGAGCGCGGCCGCCTTGGCGGCCAGCAGCCGCGTGCGGCGTGGTGCCGCGGTGAGGGTGGCGGTGAGCTGGCGTGCCCCTGGGGTGTCGTCGCCGGTGGCGGTGTATTCGCTGCTCACGGTGACCACGCCGAGGATCATGGCGCCGAGCACGCCGATGCCGAGGTTTTGGAAGCCGACGTCGGAGGCGTCGCTGACGATGCCGTCGGCGAGCGCTCGGCGGGTGGCCGGCGCGTTGAGCACGACCAGCGCGGGGGCGGCGAGCAGGCCCAGCACGAGGCCGACCCAGGCGGTCGGCAGGCCGAGCAGTTTGCGCAGCTCGGCGTGGACGAGGCTCACCACGGTTGGCCGGCCGCGGTGAGGGAGAGGAAGGCGTCTTCCAGCGTGGGGTGGCCGCCGGTGACCTCGGCGAGGGTGCCCCGGGCCACCACCCGGCCGTGGTCGATGATCACCACGTCGTCGGCGATCTCGGCGAGCTCGCCCATCAGGTGACTGGAGAGCAGCACGGTGCGGCCCTGGTCGGCGCTGTCGCGCAGGAACGTGCGCATCCACCGGATGCCGGCCGGGTCGAGGCCGTTGACGGGCTCGTCGAGGACGAGGATGGGTGGGTCGCCGAGCAGCGCGGCGGCCAGCCCGAGCCGGCGGCTCATGCCGAGGGAGAACCTGCCGGCTCGCTTGCGGGCGTCGGCGGTGAGGCCGACCAGGTCGAGGACCTCGTCGATGCGGGAGCGGGGCAGGCCGTTGCTGGCGGCCACCCAGCGCAGGTGGGCGCGCGCGGTGCGGGCGCGGTGGGCGCCGCTGCCGTCGAGCAGCGCGCCGACGACGGCGAGCGGACGGTCCCAGGCGGCGTATGGCCGGCCGTCGACCAGTGCGGTGCCGCTCTGCGGGCGGTCCAGGCCGAGCAGGATGCGCAGGGTGGACGTCTTGCCGGCGCCGTTGGGCCCGAGGAAGCCGGTGACCCGGCCGGGCCGGGCGTCGAAGCTGACCTCGTGCAGAATCCGGGTGCGGCCGCGGGTCCGGCAGACCTGATCGATCGTGAGCATGGGGCCAGTCAACCGGTGCCGCGCCGCGTGCACATCGGACCGTGCTCCGATTGTCGGCGGCCGTCTCGGACCGTGGTCCGAGGCCGGGGCGCGGTTCGGAGATTACAGTCGGGCGGGTGTTCATCCATCCCCGTCCGGCCTGGCGCAGCCGTGCCGTCCCGGTCGTCGCCGTGGTCGCGACCGTGCTGGTGCTGGCGATGTGCACGGTCGGCGCGTCCGGGCCGGCGGCGCGGGTGGTGCCGGTGCTGATCGGCGGCGGCGCGGTGGCCGCGGCGGTCTGGGCGGTGCGGCGGTGGCGTGCCGACCGGGCCGACTACGAGCGGCGGCTCACCGAGTGGGCGGCGGCCGAGGCGGTGCTCGAGGAGCGGCTGCGGATCGCGCGGGATCTGCATGATCTGGTGTCGCACGGGCTGGGGTTGATCACGGTGCGGGCGGCGAGCACCCGGCACCTGCCGAAATCGGCTGAGGTGGGGGAGGCGCTCACCGACATCGAGGAGGCCGGCCGGCATGCGACGGCTGAGCTGCGCCGGATGCTCACGGTGCTGCGCGAGCCCGGGGCGGCCGGTCCGCGGGCTCCGCTGGAGAGCCTGGAGGCCTTGCCGGAGATCGTCCGGGCCGCCGAGGCGGCCGGCTTGCGGCCACGGCTCGCGGCCGAGCCGCTGGGCGAGGTCACTCAGGGCGTGCAGGTCGCGGTCTGCCGGACGGTACGGGAAGGGTTGAACAACGCCGCCCGCCACGCCGGTCCGTGCGACGTGCTGGTGCGGCTGCACCGTGACGGCGGGTTCGTGGTGGTCAGCGTGGCCGATCGAGGCCCCGCGACACCGGGCTGGCACGCCGTGCCCGGCGCCGGCCACGGCCTGGCCGGCTTGCGGGAGAGAGTCACCAGCCTGGGCGGCACGCTGACCGCTGAGCCGGTCGACGGCGGTTTCCGGCTGACCGCCCGAATCCCCGACCCGCACCCATCGGAGCACACCGCCGACCCGCGGCCGCCCGACCACGCCCCCGGTTCTCGACCATCGGGCCCCGCAGCCAGCCCGCAGCCACCGGGCCAGGCTGCCAGCCCGCAGCCGCCGGGCCTCGCTGTCAGCCCGCAGCTGCCGGGCCAGGCTGCCGGCCGGCAGCCGCCGGGCCTCGCTGCCAGCCCGCAGCCGCCGGGCCTCGCTGCCAGCCCGCAGCTCGCAGACCAAGCTGCCGGCCCGCAACTGGACCGCGCTGCCGGCCCGCGGCCGGACCGCATTGCCGGACCGCGGCTGGGCCGCGCTGTTGGGGCGCAGCCGCTGGAGCACAGCCCGGACGGGCGCAGTCCTGGGCATGAGCGGCCGTGACCAAGATCCGGGTGCTGCTGGTGGACGACCAGCCGCTGCTGCGGCGCAGCCTTGCCATGATCATCGACAACGAGCCGGACCTGATCGTGGCGGGTCAGGCCGGGGACGGCGCCGAAGCGGTGCGGTGCGCGCACGCCACCAGGCCCGATGTCGTGCTGATGGACGTGCGCATGCCGGGCCTGGACGGCCTGGAGGCCACCCGCCGGATCTGCGCCGACCCGGCGCTGACATCCTGCCGAGTGCTCGTGCTGAGCATGTTCGAGCTGGACGAGTATGTGTACGAGGCCCTGCACGCGGGCGCGTCCGGCTTCCTGCTGAAGGACGCCCGCCCCGAGGAACTGCTGGACGCTGTTCGGCGGACCCACCGGGGTGAGTCGCTGTTCGCGCCGTCGATTCTCACCCGGCTCGTCGCCCACTACGTGGCGGCGCCCCGCCCGGAGCGTCCGGCTGCGGAGCTGCGCGGCCTCACCCCGCGCGAGGTCGAGGTGCTGGCGCTGATCGGCAACGGGCTGTCGAACGACGAGATCGCCGACGCTCTGGTCATCTCGATCAAGACGGTGAAAACGCACATCACCCACCTGCTGGCCAAGCTGGCCGCCCGCGACCGCGCCCAGCTGGTCATCGCCGCCTTCAACGCGGGCTTGGTGCGCCCCCGCTGAGCAGTGCCGCGTGACCGCGACCAAGGAGCTTCGCTGCCTTCAACGCGGGCTTGGTGCGCCCCCGCTGACCAGTGCCGCGTGACCGCGACCAAGGGGCTTCGCTGCCTTCAAGGGGCCCGAGGTGAGCAATTGCGGCAGTCGTGCCGCGCAGCCGGGTCACCGCCGGCCTTGGTAGACCTCCGCTGAGCGCTGCGGCCGACGTGCCGCGCCACCGCGCCCCAGCGGGTCACCGCCGGCCTGGTACATCCCCGCTGAGCAGCGCGGTCGACGTGCCGCGCGACCGCGGCACGTCGGCGCCGGCCGGTTTCAGCACTTCATCCAGGAGATGTGATAGATCGTCTCCAGGTTGCCGTCGGAGGAGTCCATCGTCAAAAAGTTCGTGCTCGATTTCTTCGCCGTGCCGGCATTGACCCGCAGTTCGGTGTTCACGTTGAGGTATCGCTTCTCACCGCACGGCAGGAACGACATCGAACTGATCTCCACCTTGTCGGTGCGCTGCCAGTTCTCCGCCATGAATCCCTTGAACTCGTGCCGGATGCGGGTGGTGTGCGGTTCCCCCTGGAAGTAGTAGTAGGCGGTTTCCGATCCGGTGGCGCCTTCTTCCAGGCTGGCGTATCCGCGGTAGTCCGCGCCGGCCACCGCGTACGTGTAGCCCTCCGGAACGTGCACGTCCAGCGCGAGTTGACAGTTCTTGCGGAAGTCGGTGGGTTTCGCGTCCGGTCCGACCTGGGCGACGAACTCGCTGTAGGCGACGGTGAACGCCTTGTTGTCGGGGGAGACCGACACCACCGCGGTGTTCTTCGGGCAGCCGGATCCGTTGGCCGCGACCACGTCGATGACCATCTCGTCGGGTGGTGGCGGGGCGATCGGCCATGTCGTGGCCGGCGCGCCCAGCGTCGAGGCGAGCATGGCTCCGGCGGTGATCGCGGTCAGCATGAATGTCCTCCAGAAAGTGAGAATGGGCAGAGCGCCGCTGAAGAAACGTACGTAAGGGCTGTTGGGCGGCGCAGGGAATAGCGCGAGTGAAACGCCTCCCGGTGTGCTGCCGGGCTGATTTATTGACCGTCCGGGCGCACCGCGCCCGGACGTCCGGGCAGACATTGCGGAAACGCCGGACAAACGCGGCAGTCGATGCTATGCCTGTCTGGACGGTCGACAGGCCGGTGCGGTCGGTGCCACGGTGGGGTCATGACTGACATCGATGTCGCGGCAGAGAACAAGAGGCTTTTCCTGGAGGCGTTCACCCGGTTCGCGGAGGGTGACACCGAGGTGCTCCGGCAGATCATCCGAGAGGATTTCGTCTCTCATGTTCCGGGTGCGCCGGCCGGGCGGGACGCCTGGATCGAGTTCATCAAGAACTCGCCGATTGCGTCCGCCACGCTGGAGTTGATCCATGTGGTCGCCGATCCGGAGTTCGTCGTCGCGCACTATCACGTGACCCCGCCCGAGGGTGGGCTCAGCGAGGCGGTGGTGGACATCTGGCGGTTCGAGAATTTCCTGATCGTCGAGCACTGGGCGGTCAGCAATCCGCTGGAACCGGCCCCAGGTCGGTGAGGTCGGGGCGGCCGCCGGGGTGACCGACCGTGGCTGCGGAGGCCGCCACCGCGTACCGTGCGGCGGCCTGCGGCGGGCAGCCGCGCAGCAGGGCGACGGTGAGGGCGGCGGTGAAGGCGTCGCCGCCGCCGGTGGTGTCGACGACCCTGGCGTCGCCGAGGGGGATGAGCAGTTCCCCGTCGGGCCAGACGAAGTAGTTGGCGTCCGGCAGGCCGAGCGCGTACAGCCGGGGCCCGGTCAGCCGGCGCACGGCGTCGCGCAGGGCGGCCGGGTCTTTGGCCGGCAGGCCGGTGAGCAGTTCGGTCTCGGTGTCGTCGGTGCGGACCACGTCGGCCGCGGCGAGCAGGGCGTCGCGGTCGGCGTCGTCGCCGGGCGCGCCGTCGAGCACGACGAGCGCGCCTTGCGCGCGGCCGAGCCGGGCTGCGGCGAGTGCCGCGGCGCCGGGTTGCTGCAATTGCACGAGTACGGCCTGAGCCCCGTGGAACACCGGCTCCGCCGCGGCGACGTCGTCCGCTGTGAGCAGCATCGGTTCGGGCAGGTGCTGCAGGTAACGCCAGTTCCCGTCGCTGTCGAGCGCTTCCACGATCAGTCCGGTGAGCGTGCCGGCCCGGCACACCACCGCGGACACGTCGATGCCGTCGCGGCGGGCCTGCGCGACGAGTTCGTCCCCGATCAGGTCGTCGCCGCGGACCGCGACCAGCGCGGGCGCCGCGCCGAGCTGGGCGAGCGCCACCGCCTGGTTGGCCCCTTTGCCGCCGAGCATCTCGCGGCGCAGCCGGGCGTCGGCGGAGGTGCCGGCCTCCGGCATGTCGTCGACGAGCAGCACCAGGTCCCGGGCCAGCTGTCCGGCCACCACCACACGTTCCGAGGTCACGCTCTGCGGCTACCCACTCAGCGCCGTCCGACACGTGCCGGTGAGGGCGGCGACGCGGGCCGTGACTTCGGCCGGTTCCCAGCGCAGCCGGGACCAGGTGTGGGCGACGCCGCCGTTCCCGTCGAGCAGGAACAGTTCGATGGCGTGGCGGTTGACCAGGGATCCCGTGTAGCCGACGCGTAACGCGAACAGCCGCCGTACCTCGAGGTGACCTGATGTCGCGCGCAACATCCGCACGTGCGGGCCGAAGGCCAGCCCCCGGCTCTGGCCGTAGCGGCGCATCCGGCCGGGCAGATCGTAGGCCGGGTCGTAGGTGACCGCGGCGATCCGGGCGGCGCCGGTCAGGCCGCGTTCGGCGAACAGCCGCTGGAGCGCGGCCAGCTGGGTGACCGTCAGCGAGCATTTGTTGGGGTTGCCGCACCGGGTGTAGAAGAACGCGACGACGCTCGGCATCCCGAGGAAGAAGTCGTCGAAACCCAGCCGGGCCCCGTCCTGGTCCTCCCAGACGATGTCCGGGGAACTCATCCGCCCGGCGACCGGGTGGCCGGCCTCGGGTCGCGCCGCGGCCGCTGGCGCGCAGCAGTGTCCCGGCGGCGCCGCACCGATCAGCTCGTCCAGTGACTGGTGGATGTCCGGCGGGAGGGCGTCGGCGTACGCCGAACGGACCGCCACCAGCTCGGCCCGTGTCCCGGCGTCGACACCGACGTGGCGCAGCCCGGCCAGGATCTCGCGGGCCGCCGTCGTGGGTTGCTGTGCCGGCCACCGCGGCCGCAGCGCCTCGAAGGTCACCGTGTCGTCGCGGTCGCCGACGTTGCGCAGTGCCCGCACCAGGAACCCGGCGAGGGACGGGCTCGGCTCCGCCCGGCCGCGGACTGCCCGGGCGGCTGCGGCGACGAGCAGCGGCTCACGGCCGCTTTCCAGCTCTTCCAGGACGTACGGCAGTCCCGAGTCCGGAAGCCCGACGTCGGCGAATGTGGCGATCACCCAGGCCCGGATCCGGGCGGTGGCGCCGGCGCCGCGCCCGTCGTAGAGCGGCGAGTCCTCGCGCAGCAGGTCGATGAGAGATTCGCGCTGCTCCGGATCCGCCCGGACCGCGCGCACGACGTCGGCGACCCGGTCCTCGGACGCCGTCCGGGCGCCGGCCCCGCTATCCATCGGTGGTTTCCTCGGCCTCTGCCGGTGCGGCCTGCGCGTACTGCTCCGCGGCCCGGGTCAGCTCCGGCGTCGACGCGTGCGCGAGCACCCGCTCGGCCAGGTCCGCGCGTTCCGGTCGGGCGGTGCCGTGCGACAACGCCGTGAGGAGCGTGGCGCGCAGGTCGTCGTCGTCGGTGTCGTCGAGCACGATCTCCTCGGCGACCGACGAGAACTCAGCCGGGGCCAGTGAGCTGAGGGCGACGCCGCTCAGCGCGCGGGCACCGAGGTCCTGCGACCGGTCCTGCAGGATCCGCGCGAACAGATCCGCCGATGCGCCGTCGGCGGCGAGCAGGCGCAGCGCGGTGTTGCGCGCGGCCGGGTCCGTGTCCTGACCGGCGAAGTCGCGCAGCAACTCGTAGTGCTCGGCGTGCAGGTCGTACCCCAGCAGCTGAAGCGCTCGCTGCGGCGCGACCAGCGCCACCTCCGGGTTCTCGAGCCCGTCGAGGAGCCGGCGTTGGGTGTATTCGTCGTTCTCCAGGGCCAGGACTTCGACGACGCGTTCGCGCAGTTGCTGGTTCGGGTCGTCGAGGATGCCGCGCAGGGTGTTCAGGTAGTCCGGGGCGTACTGCCGGAAGGCGGCCACCCGGAACGTGTTCTCCCGCAGGGCGCCGAGGGCGGCCCGGCGCACGGCCGGTTCGTCGGCACGGTTGCCCAGCACCGCGAGCAGGCTCGCGATCACCTCGGGATGGGACGTGGCGTCGAACCGGGCCGCGTCGATGGCGGCCAGCCGCAGGTCCACTGCCGTGCCGGTGTCGCCGATGAGCGCGACCGCGGCGTCCGGTTCCATCGCGGTCATCGCCGCTTGGTCCGGCCCGGCGACTTGCGCTATCTCCGTCGCGTACTGACGGCGGTACTCCTCAGGGTCCATCGTGTCACTCCGGTTGATAGGGCACGTCGTCGTAGTCGAAGCCGAGGTGATGCGCGTCCGGGCCGAGGCCCTGGAAATCGATCATCGATCCGACCGTCGGCGCGGGGCCGGGCAGGTGGGTGACCGGCGAGTCGGGGAACGGGGTCCTGGGCGCGGTGGCCGGGCGCGGATTGCGGGTGTCGCCGTTCCACGGCCACATGGTGTCCCGCAGGTTGTGCCCGATCCGGGTCGCGTTCGCGGTGCCGGCGGCGCCGTTGAACTGGTAGGTGCCCGGGTCCTGCGGATCGAAGCGCCGGTTGAACCACTGCCACTTGGCCCACAGCCGGTCGACGTTGCAGTGCAACAGGAAGAACAGCGGGTCGCGCACCGCCGACCCGATCGCGCTGACGTGGCCGCTGAAGCTGTCGTGGGCGCTGCCGTGCGGGTTGCTCTCGAACGGGCCGGTCAGGGTGCTGAACGGGCCGCGGAAGCCGACGATGACGGCTTCCCGTCGTACCCGCTGGCCGTTGTCGTCGTGCGCCGCCGAGGTGCCCGGTTCGAAGAAGGGGCGGCGCAGGATGCCGATCTGGCCGTCGGTGGTCCAGACCCGCAGCGGATTCGACGGCAGGAAACGCGCGAAGCCGGAGGTGCCCGTGGTGCCGAGGAACGCGGCGGTGAACACGTTCGGGGCCGGCTGGTCGAAACGCCAGTACGGAATGGTGACGGCCGGGTCGATCCGCTGGAGTTCGCGTTCCAGGTCGAGCAGGTAGGCCCGGTGCCACGGCAGGAATCCGTGCCTGCCGTGCGCCTCCAGCCGGGTGTTGTCGACGTGGGTGTCGCGGTAGTTCTGATACAGGCCCTGGCCCTGGTTGTTCAACCGGGCGATCGCGGACAGGAACCGGTCACGTTCGGCGGGCCGGAGCAGATTGGCGTTCTTGCGGATGCGGACCATGACGGGCACCGACGACAGCACGGCCCCGGTGTCGCGATTCCTGATCTCGATGTGGGTGTCGCCGTCGTCGACGCTCGGCGATCCGAATCTGCCCGAGACGAAGAACGCAACGGCCTCACCGTCGACGGGAAGCTCGGCCCGCAGCTGACCGGCCGCCTGGCCGTCCCGCGACATCCGGAACTCCAGACGGCCGCGGCTGCCGGCGCCGGTCGAGATCGTGACGGGGATCGGCTGGACCGCGCCGTCCGGGGCCGACACCCGCAGCTGGCACGGCGTGGCGGCCCAGGTGAGGTAGCGGCCGCCCTGGTCGGTGGTGTCGTTGATGGTGAGCTCGAGCCCGATTGCCATGGCTCCGCCTTCCGGCGCTGTCGGGTGCTGCCTCGCA
This sequence comes from Actinoplanes sp. NPDC024001, assembly GCF_040638955.1. Classification (NCBI taxonomy): domain Bacteria; kingdom Bacillati; phylum Actinomycetota; class Actinomycetes; order Micromonosporales; family Micromonosporaceae; genus Actinoplanes; species Actinoplanes sp. NPDC024001. The sequence goes on along the minus strand of NZ_JBEZZB010000009.1, from coordinate 27,167 downwards.
CCGACGGTAGTGAGAGGCGTCCGGGAATTCAGTCGCGCAGGAGACGGTTGACGCCTATCGTGCTGTTCATGTTCGCGCCCGGTCTGCAGCTGCCCTCGACGGTGGCTCCCGTGTGCGCGTTTCTCACCGGCGCCGATTCGCGAATCTGACCCTTCCCCACCAGCAGCAGAACCCAGGGGAAGGGTGGCTGTTCCCTGCGCGGTTCTGGCGCTTCCCGGCTGGCATCGGGTGGCGCGACACCCCACGCCTCGCATCCAGTGAGGATTGATCAACGATGGCCAAGAGCCAGTTCATCCGTACGAAGCCGCACGTCAACATCGGCACGATGGGTCACGTCGACCACGGCAAGACGACCCTGACCGCCGCCATCACCAAGGTTCTCGCCGACCGCGACCCGGCCTCCAACCGGTACGTCGCGTTCGAGGGGATCGACAGGGCCCCGGAGGAGGCCGCGCGCGGTATCACCATCACCATCGCCCACGTCGAGTACGAGACCCCGAACCGCCACTACGCCCACGTCGACATGCCCGGCCACGCCGACTACGTGAAGAACATGATCACGGGTGCGGCGCAGGTGGACGGTGCGATCCTGGTCGTCTCGGCGCAGGACGGGTCGATGCCGCAGACCCGTGAGCACGTGCTGCTCGCTCAGCGGGTCGGCGTGCCGTACCTTGTGGTCGCCCTGAACAAGAGCGACACCGTGGACGACCCGGAGCTGCTCGACCTGGTCGAGCTGGAGGTGCGTGAGCTGCTGTCGCAGTACGGGTTCCCCGGCGACGAGGTGCCGGTGGTGCGCGTCAGCGCGCTGAAGGCCCTCGAAGGCGACCCGGACTGGACCGCCAAGATCGTCGAGCTGCTCGACGCGGTCGACGACTACGTGCCGGTTCCGCCGCGCGAGCTGGGCGAGCCGTTCCTGATGCCGATCGAGAACGTGCTGTCGATCAGCGGCCGCGGCACCGTGGTCACCGGCAAGGTGGAGCGCGGCGAGCTGCGCGCCGGCGAGCCGGTCGAGGTGGTCGGCCTCGGCCCGACCGTCTCCAGCGTCGCGACCGGCCTGGAGATGTTCGGCAAGGTCCTGGAGTCGGCGCAGGCCGGCGACAACGCCGCCGTCCTGCTGCGCGGCATCAAGCGCGAGCAGGTGCAGCGGGGCCAGGTGCTTGCCGCGCCCGGCAGCGTGCAGCCGCACCGGGTTTTCAAGGCCCGGATGTACGCGCTGACGAAGGAGGAGGGTGGCCGGCACACGCCGTTCGAGGCGAACTACCGGCCGCAGTTCTACTTCCACACCACCGACGTGTCCGGCGGGATGGACCTCGGCGACCGTGACCTGGTCATGCCGGGCGACACCCTGGAGGAGGTGACCGTGACCCTGGGCAAGGAGATCGCCCTGGAGGTGGGTCTCGGCTTCGCGGTCCGTGAGGGCAACCGCACGGTCGCGGCCGGCACGGTGACCGCGGTTCTGGACTGAGAGACGAAGGCCCCCGGCTGTCCGGCCGGGGGCCTTCGCCGGGTCAGCGCAGGCCGGGCACGTCGATGACGATCAGCTCGGTGTCGTCGGCGCGGCCCGGGATGCGGCCGTCGTTGCCGGGGAAGTTGTTGTCGTTGGCGACCAGGATGCGGCCACCGCCGAGCGGCAGGACCGACTCGACCGACTGCAGCGGGAACGAGAACAGCGGGCCCACGCCGTACTCGCCGGGGCGGGCCGGGGTGGAGACACCGCGCGGGTCGGCGATGCGCATCAGGTCGACCGCGGTGCGGTCGGTCAGTCTGCCGTCGGCGGCGGCCTCGTCGAGGTCGGTCACCACCAGGCGCTTGACCTGCGACTGCGCGCCCATGAAGTTGTCCCGTTCGATCAGCAGCAGCCGGCGCCCGTCGAGGACGGCCGCGTCGCCGACCACCAGCGACGGGTCGGACACGAAGAACGACCAGGTCCGGCCGGTGTACCTGTTCGCGCGGACGTCGAACTCGTAGACGATGCGGCGTTTCTGGTCGGCGTCGTCGGTGCGGGCGCCCTCCAGGATCGGGTAGAGCCACTTGCCGTCGCGGCTGACCGCCATCGCCTCGAAACCGCGGCTGCCCGGCACGGTCGCCGCCTCACCCGGCTTCAGGTCCGGTGACTGCGGCGACTTGCCGCCGTCGGGCAGCGGGATCGGCGCCTGCAGCACCTTGCCGGTCCGGTCGGTGCGCACCAGGTAGGGCCCGAACTCCTCACCGATCCACAGGTCGCCGCGGTAGTCGCGGGCCAGCGACTCGATGTCGAAGTCCGCGCCGGTCAGCAGCCGCTCGGTGGTGTCGGCGTTGACGATCGGGAACGGCACCTTGCGGCCCGGGTCGCGGAAACTGATCCACCCGTTGACCTTGACGGTGCCGCGGCGGTAGTCGGGGGAGATGTCGTAGGCGCGCAGCAGGAAGTCAGCCGAGTTGTTCTTGGCGCCGAACCCGTTGTCCGGCATGGCGAGCAGGCGCTTGCCCGAGGTGTCGCCGGCCCGCGCCGGGATCACCGCGGAGAAGCCGGGGATCGGCTGGCCCGGGAAGGGCGCGGTGATCCCGTTGACCGGCGCCGTCCCCAGCTGGGTGCCGGAGACCGGGCCCGGCTGGTAGGCGGTGGCCGGCAGGATGGCCCGCTCCCGCAGCGTCACCCGCGGGCGCGGCTTGACCGACAGCGCGTACGCCCGGGTGATCTGGGTGGCGCTGCCGTTGTCGTCGGAGAGCAGGTAGAGCAGCCGGCGCCCGCCCGGCAGGCTCTCGCCGACCGCGGCCGCCTCGATGTTGTCCAGCAGCGGGTTCGGCTGCGGCTGCTTGGCGGTGGCGCCGGACGGCGGGCAGTCGGCGATGTCGGCCAGCAGCTGCTTGCCCAGCCAGGCACGCGAGTCGGTCACCGTGGTGAGCGACGCGGCGCCGGAGACGTCGGCCGCGCCGGTCGCGTCGACCTGGTAGACGCGGACGGTGTTGCCCACCCCGGCGGTGAAGCCGCGCTCCACCGACAGCAGCTGGTCGTCGCCGAGGGCCACCAGCTCGACCAGGTTCAGGCCGGCGTCGGTACGGTACGCGTGCTGGGCCGCCACCGTGTAGGCCCCGCCGGAGCGGCCCTGGTAGCGGATGATCCGGTTGAGTCCCGGGCCGTCCCCGGCGAGCGCGCCCTCCATGCCGGCGTAGACCACCCGGTGATCCGGGGTGGCGGTGAGCGCCTCGAACGTCTGGTTGGTCGCCGCCTCACCGGCCGGGGCGACCTGGAAGCGGGCCGGCACCGGCAGCGAGGCGATCTCGCGCCCGTCGGAGAGCCGGAACCGGCGGATCGACGGCTCCCGCTCCGAGCTGGCCAGGATCGTGCCGCCCGGTTCGGCGATCAGCCCCTCACCGTCGAAGTCGGCCCCGGTGTACGCGGTGCCGTCCGCCCGGGTGAGCAGCATGACGTCCCTGACTGCGGCGGCGACCCCGCGGCGGCCGGTGCTCAGGCCCAGCTCGTAGACCCGGGCCGGGGTGGTGGCGATGTTGTCGACCAGCGCCAGCGCCCGGCCCCGGCCGGCGAGCGCCAGCGCGGACAGCCCGGACACCGGGGTACCCGCGAAGGTCGTCTTGTCCAGCGAGTCGGTGAAGCCGAGCAGCGAGGCGTCCGGCGAACAGGCGGCGCTGGTGGCCGGCCCGGTCCCGCCGGCCGGGCCGGCCGCGGTGGCCGGGCCGGCCGTGCCGGTGGCCGGCCCCGTGCCGCCGGCTGCCGGAAGCGGGGCCGCCGTGAGCACGACGGTCGCGGCGACGGCCGCGACTGCCGGAATGCGAATCGAATTACCAGCCACGTTCCCTCCACGGGCCCGATTGTGTGTTCATGCCGCCCGACACCCTGCAGTGCCGGGCGGAACAGCACATGAACACGACGGCCGATGTGGAGTGAACGTGATCAGGCCAGCGGCTGGAAGCGGCGCAGCCGCAGGCTGTTGGCGACGACGAAGACCGAGCTGAAGGCCATCGCCGCGCCGGCGATCATCGGGCTGAGCAGGCCGGCGGCGGCCAGCGGCAGCGCCGCCACGTTGTAGGCGAACGCCCAGAACAGGTTGCTCTTGATGATCCGCAGGGTGTGCCGGGACAGCCGGATCGCGTCCACCGCGGCGGTCAGGTCGCCGCGGACCAGGGTCAGGTCGGACGCCTCGATCGCCACGTCGGTGCCGGTGCCCATCGCCAAACCGAGGTCGGCCTGGGCCAGCGCCGGCGCGTCGTTCACCCCGTCGCCGACCATCGCGACGACCTTGCCGGAATCCTGCAGCCGTTTCACCACGTCGACCTTGTCGGCCGGCAGCACCTCGGCGATCACCTCGTCGATGCCGACCTCGGCGGCCACCGCTGTCGCGACCGTGCGATTGTCGCCGGTGAGCAGCACCGGGTGCAGGCCGAGCCGGCGCAGCCCGGCGACCGCCTCGGCGCTGGTCGGTTTCACCGCGTCGGCGACCGCGAGGACACCGCGGGCCACCCCGTCCCAGCCGGCCACGATCGCGGTCCGCCCGGCCTCCTGCTCGGTGACGGCCGCCTGCGCCACCTCGGCCGGGATCTCGAAACCCTCCCGCTGCAGCAGGGCGATCCGGCCCACCAGCACGTCCCGGCCGTCCACCGTGCCGCGCACGCCCAGGCCCTCGATGTTGGTGAAGTCGCTGACCGTCTCGCTCGACGAGACGGCGATCGCGCGGGCGATCGGGTGCTCGGACGCGGCCTCCACGGCCGCGGCCAGGCGCAGCAGCTCGTCACGGTCGACGCCGGGCGCCGCGACCACGGTGGCCAGCGCCATCGTGCCGGTGGTGACCGTGCCGGTCTTGTCGAGCACCACGGTGTCCACGCGGCGGGTCGACTCCAGCACCTCCGGCCCCTTGATCAGGATGCCGAGCTGGGCGCCGCGGCCGGTGCCGACCAGCAGCGCGGTCGGGGTGGCCAGGCCGAGCGCGCACGGGCAGGCGATGATCAGCACGGCCACCGCGGCGGTGAACGCGGCGGTCCAGCCGGAGCCGGTGCCGAACCACCAGCCGAGGGTGCCCACGGCGAGGGCGATGACGATCGGCACGAAGACCCCGGAGATCCGGTCGGCGAGGCGCTGCACGTCGGCCTTGCCGGCCTGCGCCTGCTCGACCAGGCGCGCCATCTGCGCCAGCTGGGTGTCGGCGCCGACCCGGGTGGCCCGCACGACCAACCGGCCGCCGGCGTTGACCGTCGCGCCGGCCACCGAGCCGCCCGGGCCGACCTCGACCGGGACGCTCTCGCCGGTGAGCATGCTGCGGTCCACCGCCGACGAGCCGTCCTCCACGACGCCGTCGGTGGCGATCTTCTCGCCCGGCCGGACCACGAACCGGTCACCGACGGCCAGCTGGCCGATCGGCACCCGCACCTCGGCGCCGTCACGCAGCACCGCCACGTCCTTGGCGCCGAGCTCCAGCAGGGCCCGCAGGGCGGCGCCGGCGCGGCGCTTCGAGCGGGCCTCGAAATAGCGCCCGGCCAGGATGAACGCGGTCACCCCGGCGGCCGCCTCCAGATAGATGTTGCCGGCGCCGTCGCTGCGGGCGATGTCGATGCTGAACGGGTGGGTCATCCCCGGCTCGCCGGCGGTGCCGAGGAACAGCGCCCACAGCGACCAGCCGAACGCGGCCAGGGTGCCGAGCGAGACCAGGGTGTCCATGGTGGCCGCGCCGTGCCGCAGGTTGACCGCCGCGGCCCGGTGGAACGGCCACCCGCCGTAGACCACCACCGGCGCGGCCAGCGTCAGCGACAGCCACTGCCAATAGGTGAACTGCCAGGCCGGAACCATGGCGAGGGCGATCACCGGCACGCTCAGCGCGATCGACACGAACAGCCGGGTGCGCAGCGGGTCGGACTCGCGCGGCTCGTCCGGCTCGGCGGTCTGCGGGACCGCCGCCGTGTAGCCGGTCTTCTCCACGGTGGCGATCAGGTCGGCGGCGGTGACCCCGCCGTCGACCGTGACCGTCGCCTTCTCGGTGGCGTAGTTGACCGTGGCGGTCACCCCGTCCATCCGGTTGAGTTTCTTCTCGATCCGGGCCGCGCACGAGGCGCAGGTCATGCCGCCGATCGCCAGTTCGATCCGCTGGGGCGCAATCTGCAACGTCATGACGCTTCCTAATCGTGGGTGTGGCCGTCGGCGTCGTGTGCCGGCTGCGCCGATGGCGGCGCCGGCACCACGATGCCGCTGGTGGTGGCGGTGAACTCGGCGGTGCGCACCGTCCCGTCGTGCTTGAAGTCCAGATAAAGACGGTAGACCCCGGCGGACGGCACCTCCGCCGCGAACGACAGGCTCTGCTCGTCGGTCGGGTGCACGTGCAGATAGGCCAGGTCGCCGTCGCGCAGCGCCACCAGGTGGCCGGACGCTCCCAGGTAGGGCTCCGGGACCACCGGTTTCCCGTCGCGGCTCACCGTCAGGGTGAGCTGGGCGGACGCGCCGGCGGTCAGGTCACCGGCGAGGGTCACGGTGTAGCCGTCGACCTCGGTGGTGCGTGCCGGCGCGGGCAGCGGCCGTGGCCGGTAGTCGCCGGCGGCGGGCACGTCCACGCCGAGGGTGAGGCCCTCGTCGCGGTCGGCCGGCTGGAAGTCGGCGAACACCCGATACTGCCCCGGGGTATCCACCGCGAGCGGGATCGACCAGGTGCCGTCGGCCGCGAGGGTGGGGTGCACGTGCTGGAACCCGGCCAGGTCACGGCGAACCACGATCAGGTGCAGGTCCTTGTCGTGGTTGGTCGTGTAGGCGGTGACGGGCTTGCCGTCGGGGCCGAGCACCCGGAACCGGAACGGCTGCGGATCACCGGTGCTCAGGGCGGTGGTGACCGGGGTCAGCCGATAACCGTCCTGCGCGACCTGCAGGCCACCGGGCACATGGGCGGTTGCGGCGGTTGCGGCGGTCTCGTCCGGCGCCGGGGCGTGGGCGTCGCCGTGCGCGGCCGGTGCCGGCGCCGGTTTCTCCTCCGGGCCCAGGGCGCGCCCCGCACCGGCGGCGGCGCCGAAGACGACGACCAGGCCCAGGGCGTAGGCCGTCAGCTTCACGGACGTTCTCACGACGGCACCCCCAGCTCATATCCGGCCTCCTCGACCGCGGCACGAACAGTCTGCCGGTCGACGGGTGACAGCTCGGTGACAGTCACCGAACCGGAGGCCAGGTCGACGGTGACGTCGCTGACACCCGGGATCCGGCCGATCTCGGTGCGCACCGACTCGACACAGTGCCCGCAGGTCATTCCGAGGACGGAGTAGGTCGTGGTGGTCATGGCGTGCTCCCTTCGTCGTCTCCACCACCATACACATACCCCGTAGGGGTATTGCAAGCACCGGTTCAATACCCCCCGGGGGTTGTATCATGGCGGGTATGACCAACCCTGCGCCGATCCGCGGTTACACGGCCACCAAGGACAACCTGCAGTCCCGGCTGCGCCGCATCGAGGGCCAGGTGCGCGGCATCGAGCGCATGGTCGAGGACGATCGCTACTGCATCGACGTCCTCACCCAGATCTCCGCCATCCAGGCCGCCCTCGACAAGGTCGCGCTCGGCCTGCTCGACGGGCACGCCCGCCACTGCATGCACGAGGGCGCCCAGGAAGGGCGCGCCGATGAGATGGCCTCCGAGCTGATGGCCGCGGTCGGTCGCCTGATGAAACGCGGATAAAAACCAGGCAAAGGTACGCAAGCAGCACGGCTCTCCTGAGTGCGGCGGGCCGGCCAGGCCCGCCACCGCGGCCCGAGACCGCCGCCGGCTCATGCCTGTCGTCACCGTCAATGCGGTCGGTCGTGCCGTCCCGAGCCGGAGGCCGCTGCCGGCCCAGTGCCTGCCGGCACCCGCTAAATCGGTTGGCCCCGCCGTGCGTACTGACGATGATCCATGACATGACTTCGACAGGCCCCGACGGCCGGGCCGGCATCGACGCGGCGCTGGTGAAGCGTCTGATCGCGGCACAGTTCCCCCGCTGGGCGGACCTGCCGGTGGCCCCGGTGGCGGTCGACGGCTGGGACAACCGCACCTACCGGCTGGGCGACGACATGACCGTGCGCCTGCCCACCGCCGCCGGCTATGTCGCGGCGGTCGCCAAGGAGAACGAGTGGCTGCCCCGGCTGGCGCCGCAGCTACCGGTCGCGATCCCTCAGGTGCTCGCCGCCGGCATACCCGGGGAGGGGTATCCATTTCCCTGGTCGGTCCGCGCCTGGCTGCCCGGCGAGACCGCCGTGCCGGAGCGCATCGCCGACCTGCCGGAGTTCGCCCGCTCGGTGGCCGCGTTCCTGCTGGCGCTCCAGGCGTGCGACACCACCGGCGGCCCGGCCGGCGGTGAGCACAGCTGGTTCCGCGGCTGCTCACCCCGGCACTACGCCGACCAGGTGTACCGTGACCTGCGCAATCTGGCCGGCCACATCGACACGGCCCGGGCCGCCGAGGTCTGGCAGGCCGCCCTGGCCGCCGACTGGCGCGGCCGCCCGGTCTGGTTCCACGGTGACATCGCCCCCGGCAACCTGCTCGTGGTCGACGGCAAACTGTCCGCCGTGATCGACTTCGGCACGTCCGGCGTCGGCGACCCCGCCTGCGACCTGGTGATCGCCTGGACCGTCTTCCACGGCGACAGCCGCGAGGCGTTCCGGGAAACCGTCGCGCAGGACGAGAGCACCTGGGCCCGGGCCCGCGGCTGGGCCCTGTGGAAGGCGATGCTCGTGCTCGGCGGCGCCCTCGACGCCGGCGACCGGCCCCAGATCGAGGACAACATGCGCGTGATCGCCGAGGTGCTGTCCGATCACGCCCGCCGGTGACCGGCCGCGAGGCTGGCACCGAGGCCCCGCGTGCGTGAAACCGGACCGGCGCGCGCGGCCGGGGTGAGGCGCGGGAGCCGGGCTCAGAGGCGAGGGAGCCGCTCCGGAGGCGCGGCCGAGACCTGCCTGCGGGGTCAGGCCGGGCCGTGGATGGGGGCGTCCAGGCCGGTCAGCGGGACGCCCGACCCGCCCCAGGAGAGCGCGACGATCTCGGCGGCCACCGCCACCGCGGTCTCCTCCGGGGTGCGGGCGCCCAGGTCCAGCCCGATCGGGGCGCGCAACCGGGACAGCGCCTGCTCGGAGACTCCGGCCTCGCGCAGCCGCCGCAGGCGGTCCTCGCAGGTGCGCCGGCTGCCCATCGCCCCGATGTAGCGGGCCGGCGTGTGCAGTGCCACCTGCAACAGCGGGATGTCGAACTTCGGGTCGTGGGTGAGCACGCACAGCACGGTGCGCTCGTCGACCTCGGTGGCCTCCAGATAGCGGTGCGGCCACTCCACCACCACCTCGTCGGCGTCCGGGAAGCGGGCCGCGGTGGCGAACACCCCGCGGGCGTCGCAGACGGTGACCTGGTAGCCGAGGAACTTGCCGATCCGGGCGACCGCCGCCGCGAAGTCGATCGCCCCGAAGACGATCATCCGGGCGGGAGCGGCCCAGGACTGGACGAACACCTCCCGCTCGCAGGCGGTGATCATGCCGGTGCGGCCGTGGGCGAGCAGCCCGGCGGCCCGCTGACCGGCGATCCGGTCGAGCTCCGCGTCACCGAGGGTGCCCTCGACCCGGTCCGGCCAGACGACCAGCTGAGTGTCCGGCAGCGAGACCGTGGCGACCGGCCGGCCGGCGGCCACCGCCGACAGCAGCGCGTCCAGGCCGAACAGCGCCGACTCCGGCTGGATCATCACCTCGATGGTCCCGCCGCAGGTCAGCCCCACTTCGAACGCGTCGCCGTCGCTCACCCCGTACGTATGGGTCTGCGCTTTTCCGGTCTCCAGCACATCCTGAGCGGCGGCGTAGACCGCGCCCTCCACACACCCGCCGGAGACGCTGCCCAGCACGTCGCCGTGCTCGTTGACCGCCATCGCCGCACCCGGCTGCCGGGGCGCCGACCGCCAGGTGTTCACCACGGTCGCCACCGCGAAGGTGATCCCCGCGGCACGCCAGGCGAGCAGGCCGTCCACGATGTCGCGCATCCCAGCAGATTCCGTGATCTCCGCGGCCGAGTCAACGACTAGTTAAGAGAACCCTTAGGTAGCTGTTGACATTGGACTCCCGGCGCGCGAGGGTCGGCGCGAATTCGCGGGAGGTGCAGGGTGCAGGTGCCGGCTCCGTTCGAGTACGAACGTGCCACGAGCGTAGATCAAGCCATTGGTCTGCTGGAACGTCTGGGCAGTTCAGCCAGGCTGGTGGCCGGCGGCCACAGCCTGCTGCCGATGATGAAACTCCGGCTGGCCAACTTCGAATATCTCATCGACATCAACGATCTGCACGGCGAGCTGGGCTACATCCGGCTCAGCGGCGACGAGGTGCGGATCGGGGCCATGACGCGGCACCGGGAGCTGCTGGAGTCCGATGCCCTCGCCGAGGTGTTCCCGATCTTCCGGGACGCCGAGCGGGTGATCGCCGACCCGGTGGTGCGCAACCGGGGCACGCTGGGCGGTTCGCTGTGCCAGGCCGACCCCTCGGAGGACCTGTCGGCGGTCTGCACCACGCTGGACGCCAGCTGCGTCATCCGCGGCTCGCAGGGGGAGCGGGTGGTCTCGATGGCGGAGTTCCACGTCGGGCCCTATGAGACCGCGGTCGCCGACAACGAGATCCTCACCGAGATCCGCATCCCGGTTAAGTCGTACCGGTCGGGCAGCGCCTACGCCAAGGTCGAGCGCCGGGCCGGCGACTGGGCCGTGGTCTCCGCCGGGTCCGCCGTCTGGCTCGACGAGCAGGGCAAGATCGTCGACGCCCGGGTGGGGCTGGCCGCCGTCGGCCCGAACACCACCGGCATCCCGGAGATCTCCGCCTCGCTGCGCGGGCAGGCCCCCGACGAGAGTCTGTACGAACTGGCCGGCGCGATCGCGGCACGCAGCTGCGACCCGGCCACAGACACCCGTGGCAGCGCCGACTACAAGCGGCACCTGGCGGACGAGCTGACCCGGCGCACGCTGCGCAGCGCCGTCGACAGGGCGAGGAGCTAGCTGATGCAGGTCACGATGACCGTCAACGGGGTCGAGTACACCCGTGAGATCGAGGGCCGCATGCTGCTCGTGCACTTCCTGCGCGACGTGCTCGGCCTGACCGGCACCCACTGGGGCTGCGACACCAGCAACTGCGGTGTCTGCGTGGTGTGGATGGACAACGAGCCGGTGAAGTCCTGCACCGTGCTCGCCGCGATGGCCGGCGGCCGCGAGGTGCGCACCGTCGAGGGCCTGGCCAACGGCGCCGAGCTGGACCCGATCCAGGAGGGCTTCCGGCAGTGCCACGGCCTGCAGTGCGGGTTCTGCACGCCGGGCATGCTGATGACCTGCCGGGCGCTGCTCGACAAGAACCCGGACCCGACCGAGGGCGAGATCCGCGAGGCCATCTCCGGCCAGATCTGCCGCTGCACCGGTTACTCCTCGATCATCCGCTCGGTCCGCTGGGCCGCGGTCCACGAGGCCAACGCGAAGGAGGAGGTGGCTAGGTCATGACCGACTGCACCGAGCGGCACCCAGCCGCAGCTTCGTGTGGCCTCGCAGGCGAGGGCCAGAAGGGCATGACGACGGAGGGGCGAGCATGACCGACGTTCAGGACCGCAAGCTCACCGAGTTCGAGGACAACGACCAGAAGCCGGTCGGCTTCGGGCGGATGCTGCGCAAGGAGGACGCCCGCCTGCTGCGCGGCCGCGGCCGTTTCGTCGACGACGTGCAACTGCCCGGCATGCTGCACCTGGCGATCCTGCGCTCGCCGTTCGCGCACGCGAAGATCCTCAGCATCGACACCAGCGCCGCCGAGGCCTCGCCCGGCGTGAAGGCGGTCGTCACCGGCGAGACCCTCAAAGGCCTCGGCCTGGCCTGGATGCCGACGCTCTCCAACGACGTGCAGGCCGTGCTCGCCACCGACAAGGTGCGCTTCCAGGGCCAGGAAGTGGCGTTCGTCGTCGCCGAGGACCGCTACCAGGCCCGCGACGCCCTCGAGCTGATCGACGTCGAGTACGAGGTGCTCGACCCGGTCGTCGACGTCCGCAAGGCCCTGGAGCCGGACGCCCCGATCATCCGCGACGACCTCGAGGGCAAGGCGAACAACCACGTCTTCGACTGGGAGACCGGCGACGCCGAGGAGACCGACCGGGTCTTCGCCGAGGCGGACGTGATCGTCCAGGAGGACATCGTCTACCCGCGGGTGCACCCCGCGCCGATGGAGACCTGCGGCTCGGTCGCCGACTTCGACCCGGTCGAGGGAAAGCTGCGGCTCTGGTCGACCACCCAGGCCCCGCACGCGCACCGCACCCTCTACGCGATCGTCGCCGGCATCCCCGAGCACAAGATCCAGGTGATCGCGCCGGACATCGGCGGCGGCTTCGGCAACAAGGTGCCGATCTACCCCGGCTACGTGCACTCGATCGTCGGCTCCATCGTCACCGGCAAGCCGGTGAAGTGGATGGAGGACCGCTCGGAGAACCTGATCAGCACCGGCTTCGCCCGCGACTACATCATGCGGGCGGAGATCGCGGCGACCGCCGAGGGCAAGATCCTGGCGATCCGGACGAACGTGCTCGCCGACCACGGCGCGTTCAACGGCACCGCCGCCCCGGTGAAGTACCCGGCCGGCTTCTTCGGCGTCTTCACCGGCAGCTACGACCTCAAGGCCGCGCACTGCAAGATGACCGCGGTCTACACGAACAAGGCGCCCGGCGGTGTCGCCTACGCCTGCTCGTTCCGCATCACCGAGGCCGTCTACCTGGTCGAGCGGATCGTCGACTGCCTCGCCCACAAGCTGGAGATGGACCCGGCCGAGCTGCGGCTGAAGAACTTCATCCAGCCCGACCAGTTCCCGTACACGACCAAGACCGGCTGGGTCTACGACTCCGGGAACTACGAGCCCACCATGCGGCTGGCCATGGAGATGGCCGGTTACGAGGAGCTGCGCAAGGAGCAGGAGCTCAAGCGGGCCAAGGGCGAGCTGATGGGCATCGGCATCGCGTTCTTCACCGAGGCGGTCGGCGCCGGCCCGCGCAAGAACATGGACATCCTCGGCCTCGGCATGAACGACGGCTGCGAGCTGCGGGTGCACCCGACCGGCAAGGCCGTGGTGCGGCTGTCGGTCAAGACCCAGGGCCAGGGCCACGAGACCACGTTCGCCCAGATCATCGCCGAGGAGCTGGGCATCCCGCCGGACGACATCGACGTGGTGCACGGCGACACCGACAACACCCCGTTCGGTCTGGGCACCTACGGCAGCCGGTCCACCCCGGTCTCCGGCGCGGCGGCCGCCCTGGTGGCCCGCAAGGTCCGCGACAAGGCGCAGCTGATCGCCTCGGCGATGCTCGAGGTGTCGGTCGCCGACCTGGACTGGGTCAAGGGCGCCTTCCAGGTCAAGGGCGACCCGGGCAAGTCGGTGACCATCCAGGACATCGCCTTCAAGGCGCACGGCGCCGGTGACCTGCCCGAGGGCATGGAGGGCGCGCTCGAGGCGCAGATCTGCTACAACCCGTCGAACCTGACCTACCCGCACGGGGCGTACATCTGCGTCGTCGACATCGACCCGGGCACCGCCGAGGTCAAGGTCCGCCGCTTCATCGCGGTCGACGACTGCGGCACCCGGATCAACCCGATGATCATCGAGGGGCAGGTGCACGGCGGCCTCACCGACGGCGTCGGCATGGCCCTGATGGAGATGATCTCCTTCGACGAGGACGGCAACTGCCTGGGCGCCTCGCTGATGGACTACCTGATCCCGACGGCGCTGGAGGTGCCCGACTGGGAGACCGGCTTCACCGTCACCCCGTCGCCGCACCACCCGATCGGCGCCAAGGGCATCGGCGAGTCCGCCACCGTCGGCTCGCCGCCGGCGATCGTCAACGCGGTCGTCGACGCGCTCAAGCCGTTCGGGGTGCGGCACGCCGACATGCCGCTCACCCCGTCCCGGGTCTGGGACGCGATGCGCGGACAGGCCACGCCGCCGATCTAGGCACTCGCGGTGGGTGCCGCGCGGCGCGGCACCCACCGTCTCAACACCCCTGAGGAGTACGGATGACGACCAGCATCGCCGAGCGGGTGCGCGAACTCGCCGACGCGCGCCGGCCGTTCGTGCACGCCACCGTGGTCCGCGCCCAGGAGCCGACCTCCGCCCGGGCCGGCGACGACGCGGTGATCCTCGCCGACGGCTCCATCGAGGGCTTCGTCGGCGGGGTCTGCGCGGAGACGTCGGTGCGCGCCGCCGCCATGGAGACCCTGCGCGACGGCAACACGATCCTGCTGCGGGTGCTGCCCGAGGACGAGACCGGCTTCCCGGAGACGCCCGGCGCGCTGGTCGTCGTCAACCCCTGCCACTCCGGCGGGGCCATCGAGATCTTCCTGCGTCCGGTGCTGCCGCGGCCGCTGGTCGCGGTCTCCGGCAACACCCCGATCGGTACGGCCGTCGCCGACCTGGCCGAGTTCCTCGACTTCGAGGTGGCCCCGGACGAGTCGTACGCGGGGGTCACCGCGGCCGTGGTCGCCGGGCTCGGGCGCGACGAGGAACGTGCCATCCGGGCAGCCCTGGACGCGGGGGTCGGCCTGATCGCGCTGATCGCCAGCCACCGGCGCTCGGCGGTCCTGCTCGACGCCATGAACCTCAGCACCGGCGAACGCGCCCGGATCCGCCCGCACGCCGGGATCGACATCGGCGCCCGTACGCCCAAGGAGATCGCGCTCTCCGTGCTCGCCGAAATCGTCCGGGAAGTGCGGGTCGGCGGCCTGGCCGCCGGATCCGCCGAACCGGCGCGCGCGACCGCGCCGCGCCGGGCCGCAGCCCACGGGGAGGCTGCGGCCCTCGCCCAAGCCGGACCGGAACTGATCGCCGGCCCGACACTGCCCGTCGGGCCGGTCCCCGCCCCCGCCGCCGAGACGCCGGCGGCCACCGCGATCGACCCGGTCTGCGGGATGACCGTGGTGATCGGACCGGACACCCCGCACGGCGTGGTGGACGGCCAGGACTACTGGTTCTGCTGCCCCGGCTGCCTGAAGAAGTACACGGCGGCCTAGTGGGCGTCACTGGTCTGGTACTGGCGGCCGGCGGCTCCCGCCGGCTCGGCGAGGCCAAGCAGCTGCTGCCGTTCCGCGGCCGCACGCTGCTCGACGCCACCCTCGACATGGCGCGCGCCTGCGGCTTCGACGACCTGCTGGTCACCCTGGGCGGATCGGCGGCGGCGATCCGCGCCGCTGTGGACCTTTCCGGGGTACGCGTGATCGAGAACCCGGCGTTCTCGACGGGCTGTGGGTCGTCGATCAGCGCCGCCGTCAGCCACTTGTCCGATATTGCTGACAAATTGGTGTTGCTGCTGGGGGATCAGCCAGGAGTTCGGCCATCGGACGTGCGGCGGCTGGTCGACGTGCCGACACCCCTGGGCGTGTGCCGGTACACCGACGGCCTCGGCCACCCGTTCCTGTTCCACCGTCTCGTCTACGGCGAGCTGGCGGAACTGCACGGCGACAAGGCGGTTTGGAAGCTGCTGCACTCCGGTAAGTACCCGGTGACCGAGATCGACGCCGCCGGTACCGTGCCGATCGATGTGGACACCCGAGAAGACTACGAGCGGCTGCTGACGAATGAACAATCCTGACGAGGTCATCCAGCGGCTGGACGCCGTCGACTACCTGGTCGACGACGGCCTGGCCATGGCGGTCTTCCTGGCGTTGCGGCTGGGCAAACCGCTGCTGCTGGAAGGCGAACCGGGCGTCGGCAAGACCGCCGCGGCCAAAGCCCTCGCCCAGGCGCTGGACACCCCGTTCATCCGGCTGCAGTGCTACGAGGGCCTGACCGCCGGCGAAGCCCTGTACGAATGGAACTACCAGCGGCAGCTGCTGCACATCCGGCTCGCCGAGGCGCAGGGCCGCGCGGTGCACGACGCCGACCTCTTCGGCGCCGATTTCCTGCTGGAACGGCCCATCCTGCGGGCCGTGCGGCACACCGGGCCGACCCCGCCGGTGCTGCTCATCGACGAGATCGACCGGGCCGACGACGAGTTCGAGGCGCTGCTGTTCGAGTTCCTCGGCGAGGCCGCGATCACCGTGCCCGAGCTGGGCACCTTCGCCGCCACCCGGCCGCCGATCGTGGTGCTCACCTCCAACCGCAGCCGCGACCTGCACGACGCGCTGCGCCGCCGCTGCCTCTACCACTGGATCGAGTTCCCCTCCGCCCAGCGCGCCGCCGACATCGTGCGCCGGTCGGTGCCCGGCGCCGCGGCGCCGCTGATCCGCTCCACCACCGAGTTCATCGGCCGGGTCCGGCGCCTCGACCTCGACAAGGCGCCCGGGCTCGCCGAGACCATCGACTGGGTGTCCGCCCTCGCCGCGCTCGGCGTCTCCGAACTCACCGACGCCGACGTGCTGCGCACCATCGGCACCATCGCCAAGACCCCCGACGACCGGATCCTGGTCGCCGACGCCGTACACCAGGAGACCCGCGCATGAAGATCACCAACGAGTTCACCGTGCACACCCCGATCGAGCGGGCCTGGCAGGTGCTGACCGATCTGGAGGGCATCGCCCCCTGCATGCCCGGCGCCCAGCTGACCGGGGTGGAGGGTGAGGTCTACCAGGGCAAGGTGAAGGTCAAGGTCGGCCCGGTCATCTCGGACTTCTCCGGAACGGCCCAGTTCACCGCCAAGGACGACGCGAACTACCGGGCCGTGATCGACGCCAAGGGCCGCGACGCGCGGTCCGCGGGCAACGCGTCGGCGCTGGTCACGGCCGTGCTGACGCCCGAGGGCGAGAACAGCACGAAGGTCAGTGTCGACACCGACCTGAAGATCAGCGGGAAGCTGGCGCAGTTCGGCAGCGGGATGATCAAGGAGGTGTCGGGGAAGCTGCTCGCCCAGTTCGTCACCAACCTGGAGGCCAAGCTGGCCGCCGATGACGCCGCGCCTGCTTCCGCCGCGTCTGCTTCCTCCGCGTCTGCTGTGCCTGCTTCCTCCGCGCCTGCTGCGTCTGCTTCTTCCGGTCCTGCTTCCTCCGCGCCTGCTTCTGGGCCGGTTTCCGCGCCGGGCGCCGCTGATCTTGCTGCCGCTCCCGTCGGCGGTGGGGCGGCCGAGGGCACGGCCTCGGCGGCGGCCGTCGAGACCGCTCCGGACGCGGCAGTGTCGCTCGGCACGGTGGCGCCCGGTGTTCCCGACGTCGATACCTCGGCGGCCGCGCCGATCGCGCCGGACCCGTCGTCCGGAACCGTCGAGCCCGCCGCCGGCCGGCTGGAGACCGCCGAAGGCACGCCCGAGCCGATCGCCCCGCTCAACGTTCCGCCCGCCGACCTGACCAAGGCGGCAGGTGCCGTGCCGCAAGCCTCAGGTGCAACTGCTGACGCCCCGGCCTCGTCGGCTGCCGCGGCTTCGTCCGATGCCCCGGCTTCGTCGGTCGTCCCGGCCTCGTCGGCTGCCCCGGCTTCGTCCGTTGCCCCGGCTTCGTCGGCCGCCCCTGTCGAGCGCAAGATCGAGAGCGCTGAGCCCGAGGCGCTGGATCTGCTCGACATCGCCGGCAAGTCGATCTACAAGCGAGTGATCCCGGTGGTCGTCGGGGTGGCCGTGGCCGCCGCCGTCATCGTCTGGGTCGCCGCCCGTCCCTGATCGGCGAACCGTTGGCCGCCGACCCCGCCCCGGTGCTGCTGCGCGGCATCGACCGGGCCGCGTTCGCTGTCGCGTTCGTGGCCCGGTTGCGCCGTGCGGGCCTGAACGCCGGCATCACCGAGACCGACGACCTGGTCCGGGCCTTCGAGGTCAGCCCGCCCACCTCGCGCGACACCCTGTACTGGACCGCACGGGTCGCCCTGGTCCGGCGGCAGGCCGACCTGACCGTCTTCGACCGGGTCTTCGCCGCGGTCTTCGACGATGCCGCCCCACTGCCGCTGACCCGCTCCTCCGGCCCGGCGCCGAGACGCGACGAGGGCGTGAACGTCACCGTCCCCGCCGGCGGCGACGAGGTCGTGGCCGGCGGCGGTCTGCCCTGGGCCACCCTGCCGCCCCCGATAGCCGCCGACGACACCCTCGACGACTCCGGCCTGCGAGTCCCGGAGCTGCGCCCCAGCGCTCTGGCCGCCCTGGCCGACCACCCTTTCGAGGACCTGGACGCCCACCAGACCGAAGCCCTGGCCGACGCCCTGCGTGCCGCCCTCACCCGCTGGCCGCAACGCCGCACCAGACGGCACGCCCCCGATCCCAGCGGCCGCCGCGTCGCCCTGCGGCCCACCATCGCCCGGGCCCGGCGCACCGGCTGGGAGGCCGTCTCGGTGGTCCGCGAACGCCCCTTACGCCGCCCCCGCCGGGTGGTGCTGCTCTGCGACGTGAGCGAGTCGATGCGCGCCCAGGCCACCGCCTACCTGCATCTGATGCGCGCCTTCACGCTGGTGGCCGACGCTGAGGTGTTCGCCTTCGCCACCGGCCTGACCCGCCTGACTTCCGCATTGCGGCACACCTCAGCCCACGAGGCGATCGAACAGGCGAGCCTCGCCGTGACCGACCGCTTCACCGGCACCCGGATAGCCCGCAACATCACCGCCCTGCTCGACTCCCACCACGGCAACACCCTCCGCGGCGGCATCGTGCTCCTGGCCTCGGACGGCTGGGACAGCGACCCACCCGACCGGATGGCTGCCGCCATGGCCCGTCTGCGCCGCCGCGCCTATCGCATCCTCTGGCTCAACCCCCGCGCCGGCGCTCCGGGCTTCGCCCCGCGCGTGGGCGGGATGGCCGCTGCCCTGCCGTTCTGCGACCACCTGCTCCCCGCCGCGACCTTCGCCGACCTCGCCTCCGCCGCCACCCACCTGCAGTCACTGTCCGCCCACCGGCGCTAGCCTCAGCTCGCTCGCTCCCGACCGCTCAAGATCGCTGGGTGCCGTGGAGGTGGGCTCAGGAGTAATCGGCGACGTCCAGATCGACGAGGAAGCCGCGGGCCTGCCACTGCTCCGCCGGCAGGTGCTCGCGTGCCAGCAGGAAGTATTCCTCCGGGCTCAGAATCTGCACTTCGCCGGGCTCGGGTTCCCAGTCGTCCGGCATCGGTTCGCCGAGCGACGGTTCGTCGCGCAAACGTGTCGGGCAGGCATCCGGGACATCGGTCAGCCGCACGCTCCCAGGCCGCCGGATCCACTCCGTGGCGCCGCGATCGTGCAGGTCATGCACCACCCGGACCCGCCGGACGACGCCCACCGTGACAGGCAGCTCACCGATGAGCCGCAGGAAGGCGTCGAAGCCCAGGCATCCGTCGAGCGTGACGTCCCCCGCCCCGGTCCCGCCTTCCCGGACCGCGCGCAGGTCGCCGGCCTCGATGAGTTGCGCCCAGGGCTGCCCCTCGACAGTGAGCAACATGCTGGCCCGCACCGCGACCCGGCGCAGCACCATGTCGCCGGGCAGATCCGGCTCGGCGAGCCATCGGAGGCGGGTCGTGACCCGTTCACCCAGTGACCACACGGTGTCGCGAGGAGAAGTGTCGAGCAAGACCGGCCAGAGCATCGCCCTATCGTGTCACTCACAGTGAGTGCCCCGGCGGCGAGGGAGGCCAGCCTCGGCTGCCAGCCAGGGCATGGGTCTTCGCGGTCAGCCCGCCGCGGAAGCGTCCCAGGGATCAGACCCAGCCTGCCGAGGGCGCACCGGCCGTCAGCCTGTCCAGCCGGCTGTCGTGGGGTGTTGTGTTGGGGTGGTGGGGGTGGGCTGGTTGTCGGCCGGTTCGGCCGGCTGTCGCGGGGTGTTGTGTTGGGGCTGCTGGGGGTGGGCTGGCTGTCAGCCGGTTTGGCCGGCTGTCGTGGGGTGTTGTGTTGGGGTGGTGGGGGTGGGCTGGTTGTCGGCCTGCCCGGCCGGCTGTCGTGGGGTGTTGTGTTGGGGCCGGCGGGTGTGGGCTGGCTGTCAGCCGGTTCGGCCGGCTGTCGTGGGGTGTTGTGTTGGGGCCGGCGGGTGTGGGCTGGCTGTCAGCCGGTTCGGCCGGCTGTCGCGGGGTGTTGTGCGCGGTCCGGTGGGGGTGCGCTGGCTGTCAGCTGGTGTGGCGGGCTGGCGTGGGGCGCTGAGACGCCGGACGCCGCCGGCCGGCCGGGCTGTTGCGGGCCGATCGTTACCGCGACGTGCTGAAAAAGAGCGCCCCGTCAGCTCCACAGGGTGACGTGCACCGACGGGCGGAAGCGCCCCACATTGATCCCCGTCCCGCGCATCATCGCCTGGATCGCCCGCGGCGTCGAGGCGAACCGCGCCAGCTCCGCCGCCGCCGACGGCGTGCCGGGCTCGGCCAGCGTCAGCGAGTGCCACACCTCTTCCAGGCTCGCGTGCGGCCCGCAGAACTGCACCAGATGCCCTTTACGAACCTCCGGCGCGACCGTGAACGACAACGCCGCCGCCACCCCGCGACCGCGTTTGGCCTCCTCCACCGCCGCCGCGTGGCTCTGGAAGATCTGCTGGCGGTCGTCCGGCACGCCGAGCCGCCGCACCAGCGTGCGGATCGCCCCGCCGTCCGCCGCCGCTGACGGGCCCAGCAGCCACGTCTGATCACGCAGCTGGCGCAGAGTCGGCTGGGTGCCGGCGAGCGGATGTTCCGGCGCGGCCACGGTGACCACCCGGTAGTACATGACCGGCCGGCACACCATCGCCGGGTCCGGCGTGGCCGGCGGCGGACCGATCGCGATGTCGATGGTGCGTTCGATCAGCAGTTCGCGGAACGCTCCCGGGTTGCGGACGCTGAGTTCCAGGTCGAGGTCGGCCGCCCGGTTGGCGAACAGCTCGATGAGGCCGGGCGCGGCGTGTTCGGCGAAGAGGCTGGACGCGCCGATCCGCAGCAGGCGCCGGCCCTGCCCGGCGGAGCTGACCTCCAGGACGGTGATGTCCTGCAGCCCGAGCATCTCGGTTGCGCGGCTGGCCAGCCGCAGGCCGCCGGGGGTGAAGATGAGGCCCCCGGACGTACGGGAGAACAGCTGGTCACCCAGCTCCTTGCGCAACTGCCCGATGTGCAGCGACACCGCCGACTCGGACACCTCCAGCTGAGCCGCGGCCTGTTTGACCGACCCGAGCCGGACGACGGCGGAATAGGCACGTAACTGAGTGGGGGTCACAGCCCGTCCATCCCCCTACGACAGTGGTTGGTAGCTCACCCGCAATCTATCGCGATCGTCGTCCCGGCGTGACACCGGCGATCTAGCCGATCCGCACACGCCGATGCCGGCGCTAGGCTCCGCGAAGCCGAGAGCAGCTGAGAGAGAGGACCGCTGTCCATGCCCGCGTTCCAGGCCACCGACGGTGTCGAGATCTTCTATCAGGACTGGGCGGGAAGCTCCTCCGACCTGCCGCCGGTGCTGCTGCATCACGGGTTCATCGCCAACGGCACCACCAACTGGGTGCTGACCGGCGTGGTGGACGCGCTGAACGCGGCCGGCCGCCGGGTGGTGGCGATCGACGCGCGCGGGCACGGCCGGTCGGGCCGCCCGCACGATCCGGCGTTCTACGGTGAGGCGCGGATGGCCGAGGACGTGGTCAGCCTGATCGACCTGTTGCGGCTGTCCAGTGTCGACCTGGTGGGCTATTCGATGGGCGCGGTCGTTTCCCTGCTGGTGGCGGCCCGGGAGAGCCGGCTGCGGCGGCTGGTCGTCGGCGGCGTGGGCGCGGCGGTCGTGGAGCTCGGCGGGGTCGACACCCGGGTGATCGGCCCGGGGCCGCTGCGGGAGGCGCTGGACGCCGAGGACCCGGCCACGATCACCGATGTGGCGGCGGCCGGGTTCCGGGCGTTCATCGACGCGGTCGGCGGGGACCGGGTGGCGCTGGGCGCGCAGGCACAGCGGATGCACGCCGAGCCGATCCCGCTGGACGCGATCGCGGCGCCGACGCTGGTGCTGGCCGGCCGCGACGACGTGCTGGCCGGGCGCCCCGAGGTGCTGGCGAAGGCGATCCCGGGGGCTCAGCTCAGCATCGTCGACGGTGATCATCTCGGGGCGGTGCGGGAGCCCACCTTCATCGCTGAGCTGCTCGAGTTCCTCGGCGAGTAGCAGACGACCCGGGGGTGCGGACGCGCGGTATCGTACCGGCACCGGGCAGGGCCGTCGGCTGGCGATCGACGCTGCTCAGCTCGTGGAACCGCTGTTCGATCGGCACCAGGGCGACGGGACGTACATGTCTGCGGAGAGCAACCTCACCGGCGCACGCCGGCCACGACCGCGCAGAACGGGTGAGGGGAAGGACAAGGCGGCCGCGCGCGACGCGTTGCGTGAGGCGATCCTGGCGGGCGAGTTCACGCCGGGGGAGCGCCTGGTCGAGGCGCAGCTGACCGAGCGGTTCGGGGTGAGCCGGTTCAACATCCGCCTGGCCCTGCAGGACCTCGCCGGTGAGGGCCTGGTCGAGATCCAGCGCAACCGCGGCGCCCAGGTTCGCAAGATCTCCCTCGCCGAGACCATCGAGATCACCCAGGTGCGGATGGTGCTGGAAGGCCTGGTGGCGGCGCAGGCCGCGACCCGGGTCACCGACGACGAGGCCAGCGAGCTCGACGAGATCGGCCTGCTGATGCGGCGCGCCGTCGAGGCCGGCGAGTTCCGCCGCTACAGCGACCTCAACCAGCAGCTGCACGCCCTGGTCCGCCGGATCTCCGGGCACCGCACCGCGGACCGGCTGATCGACACGCTGCGCGCGCAGCTGGCCCGGCACCAGTTCATGCTCTCCCTGCTGCCGGGCCGCCCGATGGTCTCGCTGCCGCAGCACGAGCGGATCATCACCGCGATCCGCGAGCGTGACCCGAAAGAGGCCGAGGCGGCGATGCGCGACCACATCGCCAGCGTCATCGAGGTGCTGCGGACCCTCGACGACCGGGGTGTGATGCCTTAGACCGGCGGGGTGCCGTGGGTGTGGAAGCTCTCGATCGTCTTGAGACCCCACGCCTGGCCCTTGGCCCGCTCCGCCTCGGTCCAGGTCACCACCTCGTGGTCGGGGGCGAGCAGCAGCCGGGCGCCGGCGTTGCACAGCTCGATGCGGTTGCCGCCGGGCTCCCACACGTACAGAAAGAATGTCTGCTGGATGGCGTGCTTGTGCGGCCCGGTCTCGATGTGCACGCCGGCCTCCAGGAATACGTCGGCGGCGCGCAGGATGTCCTCGCGGGTGTCGGTCGCGAACGCCACGTGGTGCAGCCGGCCCCGCGAGCCAGTTCGATCACGGGTGTAGACGACATCGTACGATTTGTCGGAGAAAGTGAACCAGATCGCGGCGGTCGTGCCGTTGTCCAGCACAATCTGCTCGCTGGCCCGGCCGGTCAGGACCGTGGGGACGAAGTCGGCCGGCACGTTCAAGGCGAGGAAGTTGACGTGGTCCAGCCGCCGCACGTTGGCGCCGCGGCCGGGGAAGCGGGCGGCCTGGTTCTTCAGCGAGGGGCGGGTGGCGTCCGAAGCCACGTAACGCTCGGTCTCGTAGTAGATGCCGAACGGGTGCCCGTCCGGGTCGGTGAAGTGGAAGACCGGGCCGTAGGCCGGCTCGTCCTTGCTCCAGCCTTCCGCGAGGCCCGCGGCGGAGATGTCGCGCACCCGCCGCTCCAGCGCCTCCGGGCTGCGGGCGCGCAGCCAGGTGCGGCCGATGCCGGAGGTGGCTGCGCCGGTCACCTTCACGGTGAACCGCTCGTAGTCGTCCCACGCGTGCAGGTAGGCGCTGTCGCCGCGGCGCTCGACGACCTCCATCGCCATCTGGTCGGTGAAGAACCGGACCGTGTCGTCGAGAACCGGCGTCAGCAGCTCCACCGCGGAGACGTGCGCGATGTCGCGGGTCTTCTCAGCCATGCGTGATGGCCCCTTCCGCAGTCAGGCGAGGGTGGACCTGCCCCTCCAGGAGTAGGCGGGCGGTGCTGACGATCGCCGAGCGGCCGGCGTCGAGGTCGACGACCACGTCGGAGAAGCCGGTGGGGTGCTCCACCCGGATCGTCGCGCCGGTGTCGGCGTGTGCCACGCTGCCCGGCATCGCCACGGCGGTGCCGACGGTCACCGCCGCCAGCACGCCGATCGAGGAGTGCACGCGATGCGGGATGAACATCCGCGTGCACAGCGCGCCACCCTTCGCCGGGGGCGCGATCAAACACATCTTCGGTACGGTCGTCGCGCTCACGTCGCCGAGGCCCATCAGGGTGCCCGCGATCAGCCGCAGTCTCTCCACCCGGTGCCGCAGCCGCTCGTCCGCCTCGAGCCGGGCCGGTGTCTCGTAACCCGTGACACCCAGTGCGGCGGCCGCCACCAGGACCACCGGCATGCCGTTGTCGATGAGCGTCGCCGGCACCCCGTCGAGGTCGTCCAGCACCCGCCCGGTGGGCAGCAAGCCCGAGGCGACCGAGCCGGCCGTGTCCCGGAACTCCACCTCGATGCGGGCGGCGGTGCCGGGAACCCCGCTCAGCGCGGTGTCACCGGCGTAGACCGGGCGGCCGTTACGCACCGGGACGTGCACCGTCGCCAGCGCGCCGGTGTTGACCATGCGGACCCGTACCGGGGTGATCTTTTCGGCCGCGGCCACCAGGCCGCGTTCGATCGCGAAGGGTCCGACCCCCGCCAGGATGTTGCCGCACGGCTGCTCGGCGCTGACCCGGGGCCGGTCCACCTGCACCTGGAGGAACAGGTAGTCGACGTCCGCCTCCGGATCCGCCGAGCGGCCGACCACCGCGACCTTGCTGGTCAGCGGATGCCCGCCGCCGATGCCGTCGATCTGCCGCGGGTCCGGCGAGCCCATGATCGACAGCAGGAGCTCATCGCGCTCCGCGGAGGCGGCCGGCAGGTCCTCGCGCAGGAAGTAGGCGCCCTTGGAGGTGCCGCCGCGCATGATCAGAACCGGGATGCTCATGACTCGTCCACGTACCGCACGCCGAGCTTCTCCAGCAGCGGCCGCAGCTGGTACATGTCCAGGCCGAGCTCTCCGGCGGCCAGCCGTTCGCGCTTGGCGTCCTCGTTCGCGGCCCGCTGCCTCGCCTGCTCCAGCACGGCGGCGGCCCGCTCGTGCGGGACCACGACCACGCCGTCGTCGTCCGCCACGATCGCGTCACCCGGGTTGATCACCTGGCCGCCGACGACGATCGGCACGTTCACCGAGCCGGGGCTCGCCTTCACGGTGCCCTGCGTGCTGATCGCCCGTGACCACACCTGGAAACCCATCGCGCGCAGCTCGGCCACGTCCCGCACCCCGGCGTCGAGGACCACGCCGATCGCGCCGCGGGCCCGCAGCGAGGTGGCGAGCAGGTCGCCCAGCATCCCGTCGGTGCACGGCGAGGTCGTCGTGACCACCACGACGTCGCCGGGCCGGACCTGCTCGACGGCCGCGTGGATCATCAGGTTGTCGCCGGGGTGGCAGGAGACGGTCACCGCGGACCCGGCGATCCGGGCCCCGGCCTGGATCGGCCTGAGGTCGGGGGAGACCGCGCCGCGCCGCCCGTCGGCCTCGTGCACCGTGGCGGCGCCCGCCTCGGCCAGCCCGGCCAGCACGTCCTGCGGCACCCGCCGGGAGGTCCGGACGATCCGGTGCCGGCTCACGACAGCACCTGCGTGACCTGCGGGTAGAGCCGCATGAACGCTTCCGCCCTGGTCTCGTTGGGCAGGCCCAGGTTCGGCCCGGAGTTGCGTGCCGCCTGCAGGCCGCGCCGGGCGCCCAGTTCGGTGTAGTAGGCGTGCAGGTGCTTCTGCGCGGCCAGGATCCGCATCGCCTCGCGCTTGCGCTCCCACACCTCGGTGATGTCGAGCAGCACGTTCGGGACGAACCCGCACTGCTCGGGCTGGTGCGGCTCGAAACAGAAGACCGGCGGCGCGCCGATCACCTCGCCGGGCCCCTCGACGCCGGGTGCCTGCGCCAGGATCCGCGACTTGAGCGCGATGGCGTGCGCGAACGGGTGGTCCCCGTTGTAGGGGTCGGCGGCCGCGTGGGTCAGCACCACCGCCGGCTGCACCTCCCGGTACAGGTCGATCAGGCCCTGCAGCAGCTCCGGCGTCTCCACCAGGGGGTAGTCGTTCGCGTCGAAGAACCGGATCTCCGCGCCCAGCACCTCGGCGGCCTGCTCGGCCTCGCCCCGGCGGTGCGCCTTCACCTCGTCGAGCGTGTAGCCCTTGCGCCACAGCGAGGCCGACTCGCCCCGCTCACCGAAGCTCATGCACCCGATCACCACGCGCTGCCCGCGGGAGGCGGCCAGGGCGATCGCGCCGGCAGCCCGCCAGACGAAGTCGCCGGGGTGAGCGGTGAGCACCAGGGTCGCGTCGGTCATCGCGCCTCCCGTCCATATTAATGACAAAATTGTCAACAATCACCGGCCATCGTTCGCTGTGCGGCTCAGCCTAGGCCAACCCGCCGTACCCAACAATTGTTGACAATCCTGTGACCCGGTTGCAGCATCGGCGCCGGGCGTAGGGTGATCAGTCGGGTGCAGAAGGAGGCCACCGTGAGTGGAACCGTCGTCGCCGTGCTCGGCCTGGGCGAGGCCGGCAGTCTGATCGCCGCCGATCTCGCCACGGCCGGCGTGATCGTGCAGGGCTTCGACCCGCACGTGCCCGCGCCGCCCGGGGTCCGCGCCGCCGACAGCGACGCCGCGGCCTGCGCCGGCGCCGCGATCGTGCTCAGCGTCAACAGCGCGGCCGACGCTGCCGACGCCCTGCGGGCCTCGCTGCCGGCCCTGCGGCCCGGCACCATCTGGGCCGATCTCAACACCGCCACCCCGGGCCTCAAAGAGAGCTTGGGTACGGTGGGCGAAGGCCGCGTCCGGGTCGTCGACGTGGCCCTGATGTCCCCGGTGCCCGGCCGAGGGCTGCGCACCCCGATGACCATGAGCGGCCCGGCCGCCGAAGAGCTGGCCGGTGTCCTGCGCGGCTTCGGCGCGAGCGTCGACGTGCTGGACGGCCCGGTCGGCGCCGCCGCCACCCGCAAGCTGCTGCGCAGTGTCTTCTACAAGGGGATGGCCGCCGCCGTGGTGGAGGCGCTGACCGCGGCGAGGGCGGCCGGCCTGGAGGAGTGGCTGCGCGGCAACATCAGCGCGGAGCTGACCCGCGCCGACGCCGGCACCCTCGAGCGCCTCTGGGACGGCTCGCACAAGCACGCCGTACGCCGTCGTGAGGAGATGGCCGCCGCCGTCGAACTTCTCGGCGACCTGGGGGTTCCGTCGCGGGTCGCGCAAGCGAGCCGCGACTGGCTAACTGTACTGACCCGAGAGGTTGGGGATGCGGCTGGCGGGTGGTAGGCCGTTGAGCGCGGTGTGTCCGCGATGGTGATTGTAGGTATGGAGCCAGGC